>JAYVAS010000695.1:0-12818 GCA_043750895.1 Pseudomonadota bacterium | reverse complement strand
TGGGCGCCGGCCGGGGGCACCGTCGAGCCCCAGGGGGACGAGGGCATGTGGGCGACCTGGGGGGTGATCCCCGAGATCTACGCCATGGACGCGGACCGGAAGCTCATCGGCGAGTTCATGCAGGACGACCCGGTGTACGTGGGGTCGCTGGGGGCGGTGCGGAGCTTGTCGGGGTGGTATTGACGCGATTGTCGCGGCGCGCGGCCTCACCACCCCCCGAACCTCTCCAACTCCACCGGATCGTGCGCGCAGAACACCTGCACCGCGGCCGACTGGGTCTGGTGCAGCTCGCGCAGCCGGGCGCGATTGTTGACCCGGGAGTCGCGGTCCATGGCGATGAAGGTCTGGAACGCCTCCAACGCGGGCGGCGCGTCGCGCCCCTCGAGCTCCTGCCGGTGGAAGTAGGCGTCCCCGGCGTGGAGGAGCCAGCCGGCCCCGGTGTCGACCGCGACGCCGCAATGGCCGCGGGTGTGCCCGAGCAGCGGTACCAGCAGGATCTCCGGGGGCAGGTCCTGGAGCTCCCGAACCGCCTCGAAGCCGAACCAGGCTTCGCCGCGGGGCCGGTAGAGGCGCCACCGCGCGTAGTCGTCCAGCGCGACCGGGTAGCGCTGCCGCTCTCGCCAGGCCCAACGCAGGACCGCGGCCTCCTGTTCCACCATGAGCACGTGGGTGTGGGCGCGGGGGAAGTCGTAGATGCCGCCGGAGTGGTCCAGATCCAGGTGGGTACAGACGATGTCGGTGACGTCCTCGGGGGCGAAGCCGAGGGCGGCGAGGCGCGCGACCGCGGTCTCGGCGGGGTCAAGCCGCGGCCTGGCGAAGGTCGTGAAGCCGCTCCCCAGCCGTTGGCGGGCGGCGGCGACGTCGGCCACGCCGAGCCCGGTGTCCACGAGCACGAGGCGGTCGCCCACCTCGACGAGCAGGCAGTGGGCCACGAGGTGGTCGTGCCCGAGGAGCGGCGCGGCCGCGGGGCACATGGTCGCGCAGTTGAGGTGGTGGATCTTCATCGGGCCTCGGCGCAGGTGCGATAGAGCACTTCGGAGCGGAGTCGGAGGGCGTCTTCGAAGCTGGACCGGCGTTCGAAACGGCGAATGCGGATCAACTCCAGGCCCAGCCGGCGGGTGACGGCGGCGACGGAGGGGAGGCGCGGCAGGTCCATGCGGCAGCCGAAGGCCCAGTCGTCTCCGACGCGGTAGGCGCGGGCGACGTAGATCCCGGGCGGCCCCGAAGTCGGCGTCCACTGGGCGGCGAGGGGCAGGACCGGGACGCCGTCGAGGTAGACGCAGGCGGGCGACGCGTCGATCACCCGGGCGGCGCGGACGAAGGGCCGATCCGTCTCTTCCTCCGCCCAGAGGTCGAGCGCCCGACAACCCTCGACGGCGACGTTCAGGAAGGCCAGCGCTGCGAAGGCGCCGATCGGGGGTGGGAAGTCGTCGCCGACGATGCGTTCGACCACCAATCCGATGTCGGGGACGAAGTCCTCGGTGACGTCGGCGAGGAGGGCGTCGGGCACCTCCACCTCCGCGATGCGAGGGCGGCGCGTGTCGTGGCGGATGGTCGGGGAGATGCCGAGCGCCGCGCAGAGCCGGGGCAGCTCCGGATCGGACCAGGGGCGACGACCGGCCAGGATGTCGAGGTACACCGCATGGAGCGCGGCGTCGTCGGCGAAGAAGGTCTCGGGGTCCGGCTTCGCGCCGCAGATCACGGCGTTGTCGAAGTTGCCCGGTGCGTAGAGCACTTCGTCGCCCGCGCAGGGGTCACCGGGCTCGAGGACGCGGGGGGCGACGCAGCGATCGGGGGCTCTCACGGACGGGCCGGGCACGGGTGGGTGGCGCGGCGAGAGGTGGGCACGGGAGCTCCGGAGGGGGTGGACGCGGGACCTACCACGGCGCGGGCCGGACGCGAGGGACGCTACCCCCCGTACCGCCGCGCCGCCGCGAGGTGGGCGTCCCGGATCCGCTCCACCAGCGTGTCGGGGCTGCGCACCACCACCTCGGCGCCGAAGCCCAGCAGCCACTCCTTGAGCTCGGGCGAGAGCGTGACGTACAGGTGCAGACGCACCGTGCCGTCGGGCAGGTGCTCGAGCCGCTGGGAGGGGTGCCACTTGCGCTCGCGGATGTAGGGCGCGGCGTCGGGGGAGAACTCGGCCACCACCGCCTCGGGGGTGCCGCCGGTGATGCCGAAGCAGTCCCGGACGTGCTCGCGCGGGTGAAACTCGGCGGGGTACTCGAAGCGCTCGCGGCGCAGGCGCGAGAAGCGGAGGAAACGCTCCACCGCGAAGGTCTTGATGCGCCCTTCGCCGACGTCGCGGGCGAACAGGTAGAGGCCCTGACGGTAGGTGGCAAGGGTGAGCGGTTCCAGGCGGTAGATCTTCCCGACGCCCCGAACGGCGCGGTACTCCGCGTCCGCCGGGTTGCTGTAGAGGAGCGAGCTGACGATCTCGTCGAGCAGGTCCCCCTCGTCGCGGTAGTCCTTGGCGTGCTCCCCAACGGCGAGGAACTTCCGGTCCAGGTCGCGGGTCAGGTCCGCATGGGCACGCGCGATGGCCGGCTCGAGCCGCTCGATGGCCCCTTCCAGGTCGGAGGCGAAGGAGGTGCCGTCGAGGAAGGTGAACAGAGTCCGGCCGAAGTGGAGCGACAGGACCTCGGCGAGGGTGAGCTGCACGCCGGTCCGCGCGTAGGTGGGGTCGATCGAGACCACGCGCTCGGGGCCCGCGCCCTCGTCCTTGACCGGGAGACCGAGGTCCTTCAAGTCCCCAAGGTAGCGGCGGAGCGTGCGAGAATCCAGCTCGAAGCGGGACATCAGCTCGCCAGCGGTGACGCCGCCGCGCCGCTGGAGCAGCTCCATCAGCCGGACGAACTTCTGGGACTTGTTGAGATCGGCGTCGAGCATGGGGAAAACAATCTCACCGGGGCGGACAAATTTTGGCAGGGGGATCTGAAAAGATGGTTCATGAAGGTGGCACCCCTTCAAGCGTTCAGGTAACCTTATGTTCAGGTAACAGGCACCCCCCTTCGAACAGGAGCATCCGATGAGCCCAGATACAATCGTCACCACGGTCCTCAGCGCCGGCCTCGTCCTCTCTGGCATCGCCGCCATCGCGGCGCTCCCCTGGCGGCAGTCGGAGATCGATGGCGCGCACCGGGCGGCGGTCGCGCTCGGCCGCGGCATCCTCAAGGCGGTCCTGCAGCCGGTGGAGGCCGACGTCGGTGCGCCGGTGGATCACACGCCCCGGGTGGCGGTCCGGGCGCTCCGGGCGGCGGGGTAGGGGCGCCGCGTCAAGGCACCGTCAGGTCCACCCAGGAAGCTCCGTCGTACGCCGGGGTGCTCCCGGTCGCGACCAGGACCACGGTGCCTTCGCTCACCGGCACCGAGAACAGGGCCGCTTCCTCGTAGGCCAGGGCCGTGTGCTCCCACAGCGTCGCGCCATCCTGGCGGATCTCGAAGTGCATCCCCGCCGAGGGGTTCATGTTCTGGTCATGGACGCCGGCGCCCCCGGACAGGGTCCCGGCGTGGACGGTCAGCACCACCTGGCTGGGGGCGGGGGCGTAGATGCCGTGGCAGGCGTGCACGCCGCCGACCATGAACCCGGGGCCCCATGCGCTCGCGCCGACTGTGGCGGCGCCCTCGACGCTGCGAACGTCCCACGCAGGGGCGCTCTCACAGCGCGCCACCTCGGCGCCGGCCAGGCGAGCCAGCCGGGTGTGGAGGAAGAACCGAAGGTCGATCACCCGGTGCTCGAAGCTGGCGCAGGGGATGTACGTGTCGGTGCAGGCCGCCTCGTGGAGGATCGCCGCGTACCCAGCCGTCTGGGCGTCGAGCGTCTCCCAGTCCAGCGGTCCGGTCAGCAGCCGGTTGAGCCAGGCATCGACGTCCCACCCTGCCGCGACGGCCCGCGCGTGCACCGGGTCGGAGTAGACCGCGCCGGTGACGGGGTTGTAGCGCGCGTGGGACCACAACCAGGGCTCTTCCAGGCCCATCTCCAAGGCGTTGGTGAAGTAGTACGGGTAGCCCAGGTCGGCGTCGAGATCCCAGGCGATCGGGGTGATGCGCCCGTCGTCCACGTACAGGTAGAAGTTGTTGCCGTCGGCCGCGAACTGGTCGATCGCCCCCATCGCGGAGCGGGTCACGGCGATGCGGGTGAAGCGGTCGACGTCCACCGCGGCCGCGAACGCCTCGTCGGTGCCCGAAGCGGTCGCCTCGATGGCGGCGAGGATCTCGCTCCCGTCGCCGCCAACCGAGGTCTGGGGCTCGTACCAGTCCAGCACGGTGCCCCAGGTGATCGGGTTGAGGCCCTGCCCGTACATCCAGGTACCCATGCCGTACAGGGGTCCGCTGTCGTCGCCGAACCAGCGCTGCACGAACTGGTCGTCGATGGGCTCCATCACCACGAACAGACCGGCCAGGGCGCCGTTCACGTAGACCTGGGCCCAGCCGGTCCGGGCGGCGGGCAGGTCGAGCGCGCGCAACGCCCGGGTCCCCACCACCTCGTTGAGGAAGCCCGCGTCCTGGGTGGAGCTGTCCAGCTTGATCTGCTCCAGCCCGCGCCATTGCGCCCCGGCCTCGTAGCGATCGAAGTCAAGCTTGAGGGGCGGTTTTCCAGCCACCACGGAGCCCTGTCCGAAGGCGCGCACGCCGATGTTCGGCATCGACTCGCCGTCCCACGCGAAGTCGGCCGCGTACCAGGCCTCGGTCCCGGGGTTGTCGCGCACCTGGAGCCAGTCGGCGTCGGCCATGGTGAGGTCCACGCGGTGCACCGCGCCAAGGTCGAAGACCGCGTCGGCTTCATCCTCCTCGGTGTCCGAGTCCCCCGGATCCATCGTGCCCACCACCTCAACGCCGTTGCCCGGGTCCGCCCCGTCGAGTGGGAGGTCCTCCGAGGTACACGCGGCGAGCAACAGCATGGTGCAGGGTACCCGATGCGGGATGGACCGAGCGGGGGTCGTTTCTTCGGGCGCGGGACGACGCGGCCGCCCGCGGCGATGGACACCCGCGGTCAGGCTCTGCTCATGGGCGCGCCGGTGCGGTTCGGGGGTGGTACGTTACGCTACGGAGTGCCCCATGCGCGCGATGTCGTGGATAGGAATCGGGCTCTTGCTGGCCTGCGGAGGGGTCCCGGCGCTGGGGTCGGGCGGCGCCCCCGAGCCGCCGATCACGCCCGACGGATCGACGTCGGTCACGCCAACCGGATCGACGTCGGGCACGTCCCCTCGATCGGCGGCGGCCGCCGCGCTGCCCGCGGTGGCGGGGAAGGACTACCTGTTGCTCGAACGCCGGCGTTTCCTCGACGTCACCGGGTTCGACCAGCCCGTGGAGGCGTTCAGCCTGTTGCTCCCCAAAGACTGGCGCTCGGAGGGCGGGGTGCGGTGGCTCGGCGTGCAGGCCTGCCGCTCGGACATCGTGAGCCAGTACGTGAAGGCGAGCTCCGCGGACGGCCAGATTCAGCTCGAGGTCTACCCGTCCCGCAGCTTCGTCTGGGCCGACGACCGGATGATGTTCCAGCTCCTCCAGGGGATGGCACAGGGGGGTGGGTGTGCCATGAACCAGTCCTTCGATGCCGGACTATACGTGGCGGGTTTCGCGCAGCACGACCTGGGCGCCCAGGCGTCCGACATCGTGCCCGACGAGGCCGCCCTGGTCACGCTCCGGCAGGTCGACGCGCAAGCCAACGCCATCTCGCGCCAGTACGGGACCGGGGCCGAGCAGCAGAGCTCCGCGATCCGCGCGCGGCTGGCCTGGCCGGACGGCACCGAGGGGCTGGCGAACGTCGCGGTCACCCAATCGGTCCTCCACAAACAGGACATGCTCAACGGCGGCTACACCAACACCTATACGACGTCGGTGTTCTTCAACCTCGTGATGCGCTTCCCCGCGGCGCGGCGAGACGAGGCGACCCGCCTGCTGGCGACGATTCAGGCCAGCTCCCGGACCAACCCGGTGTGGACCGAGGCCAAGACCCGCTACCTCACCGAGCTGGGCACCCGGGAGCACGTGGCGGCCATGGAGCGGATCCGGCTCGTCGGCGAACAAACCAAGGCGTACGGGGAGGCGCGGGCGAACGCCACGGCCCAGAGCAACCGGGATTGGGAGCTGAAATCGTCTTCGGGCACCGACGACTCCAACCACACCCGCTTCCTCCAGACGATGCGGGAGGTCGAACGCTACAGCGACGGGTCGGGCACGGTGGAGCTGAGCAGCGGCTATCAGGACGCCTGGAGCCGCGGCGACGGCACCTACATCCTCAGCAACTCGCCCAGCTTCGACCCCAGCAGCGCCTTCCAGGACCCGGCCTGGAAGCAGATGCAGGTGGTGCCGCCGTAGTCAGCCCGTCGCGCCCGCGGCCCAGCCTCCGACGACGCCCCGTCGGGCGGGTCCGCCCGTTCGGGCCCTTTTGGGATAGCAGCCCCCCTTCGCGCGAGCCCTCCCATGTCCCGCTACGTCCCCTCCGACATCGAGCCCCGCTGGCAGAGCTGGTGGGCCCAGCACGACACCTACCGGACCGACGAAGACCCGGGGAAGCCCAAGTACTACTGCCTGGGCATGTTCCCCTACCCCTCGGGCGCCGGCCTCCACGTCGGCCACCCCGAGTCCTACACGGCGCTCGACATCACCGCCCGGTACAAACGCGCCCGGGGGTTCCGGGTGCTGCACCCGATGGGCTGGGACGCTTTCGGGCTGCCCGCCGAACGCTCGGCGGTGCGCGAGGGGCGTCACCCCGCCGACATCACCCGGGAGAACGTCGCCAACTTCAAGCAGCAGCTCGTGCGGCTGGGCTTCTCCTACGACTGGGACCGCGAGGTGAACACCTCCCAACCGGACTACTACCGGCATACCCAGTGGATCTTCCTGCAGCTGTACCGGCAGGGCCTGGCGTACCTCGCGGAGGTGGCGGTGAACTGGTGTCCCGCGCAGGGCACCGTGCTCGCCAACGAGGAGGTGGCCGACGGCAAGTACATCGAGACGGGGGATCCCGTCGAGCGCCGGATGATGAAGCAGTGGATGCTGCGCATCACCGCCTACGCGGAACGCCTGGACGCCGACCTGGACGGGCTGGACTGGCCGGCCGGCATTCTGGAGATGCAGCGCAACTGGATCGGCAAGTCGGAGGGGGCGGAGGTGCGCTTCGCCACGCCGGCCGGGGATCTGCTGGTCTACACCACCCGCCCCGACACGCTGTTCGGCGCCACCTTCTGCGTCATCGCCCCCGAGCACCCGCTGGTGGGTGCCCTGTCCACCAATCCCGAGGTCACCGCGTACGTGGCCGCTGCCCGGAATCGTTCCGACATGGACCGCCAGCTCGCCGCAGCCAAGGAGAAGACCGGGGTCTTCACCGGCAGCTACGCGACCAACCCCGCCACCGGGAAGCCGGTGCCGATCTGGGTGGCCGACTACGTCCTGGTGTCCTACGGCACGGGCGCGATCATGGCCGTGCCGGGCCACGACGAGCGCGATCACGCCTTCGCGACGAAGTTCGGCATCGAGATCGTGCGCGTCGTCGAGGGGGGCGAGCTGCCCTACGCGGACGACGGCGTGGCCGTGAACTCGGGGTTTCTGGACGGGTTGCGCACCCCTGAGGCCACCCGGGCGATGGTCACCTGGCTGGAAGCACAGGGTCTCGGGGTCGGAAAGGTTAGGTACAAGCTGCGGGACTGGCTTTTCTCCCGGCAGCGTTATTGGGGCGAGCCCTTCCCCATCGTCCACCTCGCCGACGGCTCCGTGGTCCCCTGCGAGGACCTGCCCGTCCTTCTCCCCGGCCTCGAGGACTTCCGCCCCACCGCCGACGGTGAACCGCCCCTGGCCCGCGCCACGGATTGGGTGGCCACCACGTGGAACGGGCAGGCGGCTCGCCGGGAGACCAACACCATGCCCCAGTGGGCGGGATCCTGTTGGTACTACCTCCGCTACATGGACGCCCACAACCCCGACCAACCCTTCTCCCCCGAGAAGGAGAAGCTCTGGGGCCCGGTGGACCTCTACATCGGCGGCGTCGAGCACGCGGTGCTGCACCTGCTCTACGCCCGGTTCTGGCACAAGGTGCTCTACGACTGCGGCCTGGTCCACACCAAGGAGCCGTTCCAGAAGCTGTTCAACCAGGGGATGATCCTGGCCTACAGCTACCAGGACGCCGATCGTAAGTACTACCACCCCTCGGAGGTCGAGGAGCGCGACGGCGCCTGGTTCGTGCAGGCCACGGGCAAGCCGGTCCACACGCAGGTGGAGAAGATGTCCAAGTCTCGTTACAACGTCGTGAATCCGAACGACGTGGTCGACGCGTACGGCGCGGACGCGCTGCGCTTGTACGAGATGTTCATGGGCCCCCTCGAGCAGGTCAAGCCCTGGCAGACGGCCGGGGTGCAGGGGGTCTACCGCTTCCTGGAGCGGGTGTGGCGCCTGCTGGTCGACGAGGACGGCGCCGTCCGCCTCGGCGACAGCCTCACCCCCGAGGTCAACCGGGCCTTGCACGTGGCCATCAAGGAGACCACCGAGGGGATCGAGGCCCTGCGCTTCAACACCCCCATCGCCAAGATGATGGAGCTGGTCAACGCCGCGCGGGGGACGCCGCTCACCCGCGGTGCGGCGGAGTCGCTGCTGCTGATCCTCCACCCCTACGCGCCCCACATCGCCGAGGAGCTCTGGTCCAAGCTGGGCCACACCGCGTCGATCTACGGGCACCCCTGGCCGGTCTGGGATCCGGCCGCCATCGAGGTGGACGAGGTGCAGATCGCCGTCCAGGTGGGCGGCAAGCTGCGCGGCACCTTCACCGCGTCGAAGTCGGCGGACGCCCCGGCGCTCGTGGCCGGCGCGCGCGCGGTGGAGAACGTCGCGAAACACCTCGAGGGCATGGTGATCGTGAAGGAGATCGTCGTACCCGGGAAGTTGGTGGGCTTCGTGGTGAAGCCGGCGTGAGGCCGGGGTCCGGTGCTCCGGGGCCACGCCCCGTCGGGTTCGGTCTATGATGCGACATGCTGCTCCTCCTCCTCGCGTGTAACGAAAGCAAGGTCCCTGACGATGAGGTCATCACCGACGTGGTCGACACCGCCGGGGACACCGCCACGGTCACCGAACCCCCGGAGGACCTCGGGGATCCGTACCTGGCGATGGTCGCCTCGGTTCCCCGCGGGATCCTCGCGAGCGACTGCATCATGCGGGTGGACCTGCTGTCGGGAGACACCAGCCTGCTGACGCTGACCCTGGACCCGGCGCTGGGCGGCGAGTGGGCCGGGGCGCCGCTGGACGGCGGGGTGCAGTACCGGGTCTCGGCCTACCACTCCGACTGCACCGTGCAGACGCCGGCCGAGACGATCGAGTCGGGGACGTTCTCGGGCGTCGCCGGGCTGCTCTTCGTGTACTGGTTCAACGGGACGAACGCCGGGGTGGAATCCCTGGTCCAGACCGAGGACTTCGCGGGCGGCAGTGTCACCATCACGCTCGCGCCCAAGACCCAGCCCACCGAGATCGAGTCCATCGCCGCCGGCATCGGCGCGACTGTCACCGCGGGGAAGGTCGCCGACACCTACGTGGTCACCTTCCCCACCGAGACGCCCATCGGGCTGGTGCTGGGGGCGATGTCGGTGGCCGAGGGATACCTCGAGGGCACCCCGGACTGGATCGAACAGCCGAACTGGTGGTAGAGGTGGCGGGGACCTGACCGCGGGTCACCCCCCCAGGTCCCCACCCTTCCCGGCGCGCCGGCTGGTCTGCGGCGTGAAGATGTCGGCGGCGATCCACACGCCCGGGAGGCCGTCGCTGTAGGTGCCCTCAGCCGCGAGGCGGATGAAGGGGAGCGGCCGTACGGCGACGCCGAGCGCACCGCCGGGGGTCTGGCCGTACCACTCGAGGCGGGCGGTGGGCGACACCATGAAGTGGGGAAGGACCTCGGCGGCGAGGGTGACCCCCGAGGGCGCGGCGAGTCCGATGACGCCCTGACCCTCGACGACGATCACGCTGGCGTCGAAGCGGGCGTCCAACTCCAGCCCGCCGGTCTTCAACGCCGGTCGGTAGTACCCGCCGCCGCCGACCTGGAAGTTGGGCTTGCCGAAGTGACCCTCCACGCCCACCACCAACGGCGCGTCCGGGGCCCAGGTGCTGGCCGGAGCCAGCAGGTCGACGCCGCGGCCCAGGTCGACGCCGGCGGTGGCCGAGATGCCCCCGGTGTCCCCGGCCCAGCCGAGCGATCCGCCCGCGAGCTGAGTGGGCACCGCGTGCAGGGAGAGCATGCTCACCGACGTGAGCGCGCGATCCCAGGGGTCGACCGACTCCCGCCGCCACGGGGAGATGAAGACGCCCGCGCCCAGGTAGGCGTCTCCGCCCGTCACGCGCACCCAGGCCTGCTCGGGGAGCAGCGTGATGGGGACGAGCTTTCCGTCGACGAGCACCACCGAGAGGTCGAGGTCCACGCGGCCGCCGAAGCCGCCGGTCTCGAAGCCGAGGTCACCTTCGAGCTGGGGGACGCCGCCCTGGTTGGCGGTCTGGCCGGCCGCCGGGAAGGTGATTCCCGCCGAGGCGTCGAGGCCCGCGCCGGCGGTGACGCTCCCGCTCCCCCCACCCTGGTCGGCGGCGAGCGCGAAGCTGATGAACGTGAACATGGGTTCCTCGGTTGACCTTGAGACACCGCAGCGGGGGGGTGCCGTACCCGACACCAGTAGATGCAGGTTTTACCCCTTCTCTTGTCATGTCAAGTCTGTTAGCCTTGGGGTTGCCCTTCCTCGCCCGTCTCTGTCTTCGTTTCCGAGGGACGCCGGGCGCATTCCGGAGCCATCGATGGAACCCGCGGTCGACCCCTTCCACCCTCTGCTCCGCATGATCGATCGGTACCGGACCGACGTTCACCACCTCCGCCCGCCGGCAGCCGACGCCCAGTTCACGGTGGTCGCGCAGCACCTCGGGCGGGAACTACCCAGTTCCCTCCGTAGTTTCCTCGGTCGTTGGAACGGGGCCACGCTGTTCCGGGGCGCGCTGCGGATCCGCGCCATCGCCGATCTCGCCGCCGCCTCGGCCGACGTCCCGAACGTCGTGCTCTTCGCCGACGGGCCGCGGGACGACGACCGCTGGGGCTACGCCAAGGTGGCCGACGGCTGGCACTTCGGACGGTGGGACGGCGCGCGGCTGGTCCCCTACCACGAGCACTTCCCGCGGTGGCTGCTCGCCCAGGCGCGGGTGCTCGACGAAGACAAACGGGATGACCTCGCCCAGCTCGATGTCCGCATCGAGGTGGACCCCGAGTGCGGCCTGCTCCACTACCTGAAGGGGGAGCTGCTGCTCGCCTCCGGTGACGGCGACGGCGCGTTGAAGTGTTACCGCCGGGCCACGGCGCTGAACCCCGAGCTCGCCTCGGCCTGGCAGAAGCTGGGGGAGGCCCTGCTCTCGGTCGACCGCAGGGAGGGCCAGCACGCGCTGCTCCTCGCCTTCCGCAACACGGCGCTGCCGCTCGCGTACCCGGGCGCGTCGATCGCCGAGCGCAGTGTGGTCCGGACCCTCGAGTCCGAGTTCCCTCCGGGAGACGCCGGCTGGGAGCGGGAGCTCCACCTGTTCCTGCACGAGCGCTGCCGGGGCGGCGAGGTACCCGGGGTGATCGAGGCCGCCGGCCTCGCCCTGTCCCGGGTCCACCTGGCCCGCGGCGAGCGGAAAGGGGCCCGCGAGGCCGTGCAACGCGTTTTCGATCGGGTCGCCGGGTTCACCGCGCCCGTCGACCTCGCCGAGCTGCTCCTCGGCCTGGTCGCGCTCGACACCGACCTCGGCAACCACGACGAGGCGGAGGAGGCCCTGCGGCGCCTCCGCCGGCACCCGGACGCCCAGGTGCGTGCCCGGGCCGACCTGGCGCTGGCCCGGATCGCCATCCTGCGGGAGGAGCCGTGGGCTGAAGAGATCGCCCGCGCCGCCTTCGCCGCGCTGACCGACAAGGAGGACCGCTGCGACGCCGCGCTCCTCCTCGCCGAGCGCCGGGACGCCCAGGCCCTCCAGGAGGCGCGCCGACTCGCCGCCCAGGTCGGCGACCCGCTGCGCCTCGCCCGCTGCGAGCTGATCCTCGGCGATCTCGCCCGGGACAACGGCGACATCCCCGCGGCCTGCCAGCACTACCTGGCGTGTGAGGCCGACGAGGAGTCCCGCTGTCGCGCCCAGGTGCGCCTCGGTGATCTGTGCGAGGACCCCGCCGACGCGCTCCCCCACTACGTCTCCGCCATCTCGGGCTACCAGGCCATGGGCCTCCCGCTCCGCGAGGCGTGGGCGCGGCTGCGCCTGGTCCGCTGCGGAGACCCCTCGCAGGCCGAAGAAGCACTCCGCATCTTCCGCGACGCCGGCCTGGCCGCCGGGGTTGCTGCCGCCGATGCGCTCCTGGGACGCCCGGGTCACAGCCTCTCCTGGCACCTCAACCTCGCCGCCGAGCACGCCCGTCAGCGCTACGACGCCCAACGGATGCGCCCGCCGCTGGTGCGTGCCGACGCCGATCGCCCGGAGCGCCGCATCGGCGCCCACCGCCGCGCCATCGCCGGCGGGGACCCCCGCATCGTCGCCGCGCTCGCCGAAGACCTCGGCGCCGAGCTGACCCGGCTCCAGACCGGGGACGGTCGGGCCCGCGACCCGGCCGCCATGCGCTTCGTCGCCGGCGTGGACCTGCTCGCCGGTCACCCGTCCTTCGACGCGGCGCAGGTGCTCATGGCGCTGCTCCGCGAGGAGATCCACCAGTCGACCGCGGCGGCCGCCCTGCTCGGCGCCATGGCCCGTTCGCCCAACATGGCGCTCGTGGAGGCGCTCCTCGTGGCCCTCAACAGCCTGACCGAGCCCCGCGCCCTGGCCCAGGCCGCCGAGATCCTCGGCTGGCG
>JAYVAS010000694.1:0-2727 GCA_043750895.1 Pseudomonadota bacterium | reverse complement strand
GGACGCCGCGATCAGCGCCCCGGCCGACTTGCTCGCAACCTGGCCGAGCAGCGGTTGGCGCTTCGACGACCCTGCGTTCGATTGGGTGTATCTCCGGGTGGGGTATGATCCCACGAACCGGGACCAGTGCAACCCGATGGTGGATCCGCAGACGCGGTATTGGCTCCGTACCTTCGTCGTATCAGCGTTGAGGCCCTACGTCGCGTACAGCATCGCGCGCATCGACGCGGGTCCCAACGGAGACTCCGAGAAGGTGGGAATCCGTATTCGCTACTGGGCTGGGATAATGAACCACACATCGTTCTTCTTGCCCACTGACAACCGCAACCAGGAGGAGCTCACCGTGAGAGACCTCCCCCCGGAGGTCTGGGACGAATCGACCGGGGAAATCACGGGGCTCGGAACACTTGCGACATGGTGGATGAAGTTCATCAGGAGGGTGACGATTGGCATCCGTTGGGAGGACGACGGGTCCAGCCATGAGTTCACCTCGAGCACGAGCGTCACCTATTCCTGCGACCCGCGCGAGAACGTCAACGCGGCCCTTCACGGCAATTCGTACGAGGCCGGGAGTGACGGTTCACCGTCCGCGCTGTGCTTTTCGAGTCACCGCGCGTTCGACGCTGGCTCCGACGAGATGACCTCGTATCTGGGGCATACGGCTTGGGGAGAGGTGTGCCTGTTGGTGAAGCCAAGCTCCCTGGACAGCGGTGACGATGTCACGGCGCTGGTCGCGGAGGGCTTTCTCGCCTTGTTCGGGAACCACGTGAAGGTCGGTTTCCAGGTTGACTTCTACGGCCAAGACGGTAGCACGCGCTTCGACAACGAGCCGCACTTCCTACGTCGGGAATTCTGCCTCCGGTCCGATGACCTCGTGGAGGTCAACCGGCTCGCCGACGAGGTGGACAGTTTTCGATCCACGGCTTCCGGCCGCTGGATGTTCCGGAGCTTCGACGCGGAACGACTCAGGGAGTCGGCTGCGGCAGCGCGCGACCTCGGTGACTGTACTTGTGGGAACGGCGTGGGCGGGGGGACGCGGAGCCTCGAACCGACGGATACGGATACGGATGGCGCGTCCGCGACCCTCACGGTTGGTGCCCTTGACGCCCAGACGAATCGAGACCAAGACCTTCGTAACACATCCAAAATTGCGCCACCCCGATGACACCGACTCCCTGGCCGCTCCTGCTGGGCGTTCTTGGCGTCAGCCTGGCGGCGTGTGCCCCCCGTGAGGGTGGGAAGCCAGCCGAAGACGCGCTGACCGAGGACACCGCGCACGCTGTCGACACAGCCCCGGTCACGACCGAGCCGTGTGCGCCCGATGAAGTGCACGCCGAGCGGGCTCTGTCGAGCCGGGGGCTCATTGAAGGCGCATGCGAAGGCTTTGGCAATTCGTCGTTCAGCGTTCCGGTGCTGGGTGGGGTGAGGGTCGCGACGGGCGCAAAAGCTTGTCCAGACGGGCCAATCGACGGCGGCGCCGTGTTTCTGTACGAGGTCCCGGACACCGGTGCGCCCAGCCTGGTTTTGGAGGTGATCGGCGATGTCCTGGACGCGAACCTCAGTGCGCGGATGGCGTTGACCTCCGGTGACTCGGTTCGCGGCGAACCGCTGTTCGCCGCCTCGTGGACCGATGGTCGGAGCGGTCTCACCATCGGCGGGACCTACGTGTGGGAAGGCGCCAATCCGGACCCGGTCGCGACGATCTACACGCCCGATTTCTACATCGGCCAGGGCCTTGCCTATGGGAGCGATCTGTTTGTCGCCGCGGCACCCGTCGTCGACGACAGGGCCGGCCGTCTGTACGTCTACGACGCGGCGGAAGTCGGCCCCCTTGGCCCGGAGGACGCCATCGCCGTCCATCAGGGTGCTTATCCAGACGCCGAGCTGGGCTACAACTTGCACGCCGTAGGAGACGTCGACGGGGACGGTCGACGGGACTTCGTGGTCGACGACGGAGGCCGGGCGCTCCTCCTTGTGGCGGCGGACGCCGAGGTCGATCAGGGCGTCGACTACGGCCTTTCCCTCGGAGTGTGGCTGCCCCTGGGTGATTCGGCGACCGACGTGGGGGACTGGGACGGCGATGGCCTCGCGGACGTGGCGGTCGGCGACCAAACGGCCACCCGCGAGTCGGGTGGACACGTGGGGGTCTTCAGCTGGACCCAGGCGGACCCGCTCCTGTACTTCTACCCCGGCTTCCAAGACCTCACCGAGATCGGGCAACACCTCGCGGGGCGGAGCGAGCCGGCCGGTCTCTACGTGAGTGGGCTGGCAAGCGTTCCCGAGGGGGCGTCCTTCTGGCTCGTCGAGCCGCCGGCTTGCGGAACGACCACGCTCGCCGACGTGGGCTCTCGCCTGGTGACGCCCCAGGAAGCGCCGACCTATCTGGGAGGGTTTTCCGCTGTCGAGGACCTCCTGGTTCTCGGGCTCATCGAACCCGACCTTGCCCTGGAGTTCGCCACGGTGCCTCAAGGTGCGGCCAGGTAGCCTGAGCCCAACCCCGGTGGCGCTGTCGATCCCCAAGGAACTCTGACTTCGGAGCCCCCCTCAATACCACCCCGACAGGCTCCGCACCGCCCCCAGCGACCCCACGTACACCGGGTCGTCCTGCATGAACTCGCCGATGAGCACCCGGTCCGCGTCCATGGCGTAGATCTCGGGGATCACCCCCCAGGTCGCCCACATGCCCTCGTCCCCCTGGGGCTCGACGGTGCCCCCGGCCGGCGCCCA
>JAYVAS010000693.1:0-6151 GCA_043750895.1 Pseudomonadota bacterium | reverse complement strand
GTGATGAGCTGCCCCGTGGCATCGGCCATCTGGCAGGCCACCGTCCGCTTCCAGATCAGCTCGTAGAGGCGGGCGTCGTCGCCGTCGAGCTCGCGCCGGGCCTCCTCGAGGCTCCGGAAGCGGGCGCCGGCAGGGCGGATCGCCTCGTGTGCCTCCTGGGCGTTCTTGGCCGAGGACTTGTAGAGCCGGGCCGCGGGCGGGAGGAACGCGGCGCCGTACTGGTCCTGGATCAGGCCCCGGGCGGCGGCGATCGCCTGGTCGCTCAACGACGTGGCGTCGGTGCGCATGTAGGTGATCCAGCCGTTCTCGTAGAGCCGCTGTGCGATCTGCATGCTGCGCCGTGCGGTCCACTTGAGCTTCCGATTGGCCTCCTGCTGCAGGGTGGAGGTCGTGAACGGCGGTGCCGGGCGGTCCCGATAGGGTCGGGCATCTACGCGGCTGACGGTCCCGTCGCGTCCGCGCAGGCGGGTCACGAGGCCGGTCGCGGTGGCCTCGTCGAGGAGCAGGGCGTCCTTGGACTTGAGCGCGCCGGTGGTCTCGTCGAAGTCCTTGCCGGTGGCGATCCGCCGCCCGTTCAGCTCGGCGAGGGTCGCGTCGAGGGGGCCACCGGTCGTCGAGAACGTGGCTTCGACGTCCCACCAGGTCGCGTTTCGGAAGGCGATCCGGGCACGCTCCCGGTCGACCACGAGGCGGACGGCCACCGACTGCACCCGGCCAGCCGAGAGGCCGCGTTTGATCTTCTTCCAGAGGAGCGGGGACACCTCGTAGCCGTAGAGCCGATCGAGGATGCGCCGCGTCTCCTGGGCGCGCACCAGGTGCTCGTCCACCAGCCGCGGGTTCGCCAGGGCGGCCTTGATGGCCTCGGGCGTGATCTCGTGGAACACCAGGCGCTTGACGGGCACCTTCGGCTTGAGCACCTCGAGGAGGTGCCAGGAGATGCTCTCTCCTTCACGATCCTCGTCGGTGGCGAGCAGGACTTCCGAGGCGTCCTTGAGCAGCGCCTTGAGTTTTGCGACCTGTTCACGTTTCTTTTCAGGGACGACGTAGTGGGGCTTGAATCCACCGTCGACATCCACCCCCAGACGGGCCCAGGGCTCCTTCTTCAGCTCCTTCGGAACGTCCGCTGCGGACTCCGGGAGGTCTCGTACGTGGCCGATGCTGGCCTCTACAACGTAGTTGGGACCAAGGAACTTCCCGATGGTACGCGCCTTGGCGGGGGACTCGACGATGACCAGCGGTTTGGGCATGAGCGACGGGACTACCCTGGATGCGGCAACTTCAGCAAGCTCCCCGGATTCGAGGATCCCGGGATACCATCGGGCGGTGGACCCGCTGATCGCGCGATTTTGCGACTTCCTTCGTGCCGAACGAGCCGCCTCCCCCCACACCCTGCGGGCATACGGGGTCGACCTGGAGAGTCTGGCCGCCTTCGTGGCGCCGCGGTCGCTCACCGAGGTCACGGTCTTCGACCTCCGCCGGTGGCTCGCCGCGCGCGCGGGAGCCCCGTCGAGCCTGCTTCGCCACATCTCGGTATTTCGGACCTTCTACCGGTGGACGCTCCGGGAGGGGCTCATCGCCGAGAGCCCGGCCGAGCGGCTCGCCACCCCCAAGGTTCCGGTCGGCCTGCCGCGGGTGCTGGAGGTGGACGAGGCGATGGCGGTCGTCGAGGAGCCGGCCGGCACCGGCTGGCGAAAGGTCCGCAACGTCGCGATCGTCGAGGTGTTCTACGTCTCGGGGCTCCGGGTGGCCGAGGTGGCGGCCTTGGACGTCGGAGACGTCGACCTGAACGAGTCGCTCATCCGGGTGCGCGCCGGCAAGGGGCGGAAGGACCGCGTCGTCCCCACCGGCCCCACGGCCACCGCGGCGGTGCAGGCCTGGCTCACGCTTCGAGGAACGGCCCCGGGAGCCTTGTTCCGTAACGGTACGGGCGGTCGGCTCACCGTGCGCGGCATCTACGACGTGGTCCGCGGGAGCGGCGCGAAGAACGGAGTGGCCGGCGTCCACCCGCACGCGCTCCGGCACTCCTTCGCCACGCACCTGCTCCGGGGCGGCGCGGACATCCGGTCCATCCAGGACATGCTGGGCCACGCCAGCCTGTCGACGACCCAGCGCTACACCCACGTGGAGCTGGAGCAACTTCAGCGGACGTGGCAGCGTGCCCATCCCCACGGGCGGGACGGGTTAGGGGCCGGTCCGGAGGCAGGCGTGAGGAAGCGGTCGTGAGCACTCCGCTCACCAACGAGGAGGTCGAGGCGATCGAGCGGCTTCAACGCGCGGCGCGCGTGGGGACGCACTACGACGTTTTGGAGATCGACCAGTCAGCGCCCAAGGTGGAGGTCGACAAGGCCTACAAGGACCTGGTGCGGATCTGGCACCCGGACGGCTTCTTCCGCCGCGACCTCGGAGAGTGGAAGGCGGCGCTGGACGAGAACTTCGGCCGCCTCACCGAAGCGCACGAGACGCTGATGAACGACAGCAAACGGAGCGCCTACGACCGCGAGCTGCGCCGCAAGGGGCTCGTACCGGTGCCCCGGCCCTCGAAGTCCATCATGGAGCCGCCGCGGGAAGAGGTGATCGAGTTCAGGCGGAAGGGGGCCACCGTCGAGATCGTGCCTTCGCGCGGGGGGTCCACGCCGACGGTCGCGTCGCCGCCGCCGGCGCCCAAGTTCCTTCGGGACCTGAAGGACCAGGTCGCGCAGCGGATGGCGAAGGCGCGGGTGTACTTCGAGGGGGGGAAGGAGTCCGCCGCGGCGGCGAACTGGCCGCAGGCCGAGAACAACTTCTACCTCGCCACCCGCTACGATCCCGGAAACCCCGAGTACGTGGAGGCGCACAAGAACGCGGTGAGCCACTCCCGGGTCGGCCGCGTCGCGATGTGCATCCAGCAGGGGGACACCGCCGCGAGCTACGGCCGGTTCAAGGAGGCCATCGCCTCCTACCAGAAGGCCTGTGAGTTCGAGCCGACGAACGGTACCGCCTACTTCAAGCTGGGCCAGCTGTTGATGTCTACCGAGGACGACCTTCGCGGCGCCGTGACGGCGTGGCGAAAGGCCGCGCAGTTGGAGCCGCGCAACGTCGCCTACCACTGGGCGCTCGCCGAAGCCTACGAAAAAGCTGGGTTGAAGCAGAACGCCGAGAAGGAGGCCAGGGTCGTCCTCGAGCTGGAGCCGAAGAACGGCGACGCGGCGGCGCTCCTCAAGCGCGTTCGGACCTGATCGGACTACCGCCGGAGCGGTCGGGATATAGCGCGGGGTCGGAGGTCTCTTGGCGAACATCGTCGTGGTCGGCGCCCAGTGGGGCGACGAAGGCAAGGGCAAGGTCGTGGACCTGCTCGCCGAACGTTGCCGGTGGGTGGTGCGCTACCAGGGCGGGAACAACGCCGGCCACACGCTGGTGGTCGAGGGCCGGAAGGTCATCCTCCATCTCGTCCCCAGCGGGATCCTCCAGGCCGGCTGCACCTGCGTCATCGGCAACGGCGTCGTCGTGGATCCCTCGGTGCTCCTCGAGGAGCTCGACGCGCTCGCGCTCGGCGGCCACGTGGTCGACCCGTCGCGGCTGGTCCTCTCGACCGAGGCCCACCTCATCCTGCCCTGGCACCGGGAGCTGGACCGCGCGCGTGAGTTGGCGCTCGGGCTCAAGAAGCTCGGGACCACCGGCCGGGGCATCGGTCCCGCCTACGAGGACAAGGTCGGGCGCAGGGGAATCCGGGTGGCGGATCTCTTCGATCGGGACACCTTTGCCGGTCGGGTCCGCGACGTCCTGCCCGACCACAACCGCCGGCTCACCGAGTGGTACGGGCTCCCGGCCTTGTCGGTGGACGCGATCCTGGACCAGATGGCGCCGGTGGCGGAGCGGCTGCGGCCCTTCGCGCGTCCGGCCACGCGCCTCCTGTACGACGCGTGGCAGCGGGGCGACGGCATCCTCTACGAGGGTGCGCAGGGCACCTTCCTCGATGTGGACCACGGGACCTACCCGTTCGTCACCTCCTCCAACACCGTGGCCGGCTCCGCGTGTGCCGGGGCGGGAATCGGCCCCACCACCATCGACGAGGTGGTGGGCATCGCCAAGGCCTACTGCACCCGGGTCGGCTCCGGCCCCTTCCCCACGGAGCTGGACAACGCGCTCGGGGCGCGCATCCGCGACATCGGGCACGAGTACGGGGCGACCACCGGGCGGGCCCGCCGGTGC
This sequence comes from Pseudomonadota bacterium, assembly GCA_043750895.1. Classification (GTDB taxonomy): domain Bacteria; phylum Myxococcota_A; class UBA796; order UBA796; family SXON01; genus JAYVAS01. The sequence continues at coordinate 1,963 of JAYVAS010000693.1, read as the reverse complement.
GGCTGGATGGACGCCATGTTGCTGCGGCACGCCGTCATGGTGAACGGCCTCACCTCCATCGCGATGACCAAGCTCGACGTGCTCTCCGGGATCGGCCCCTTGTCCATCGCAACCGGCTACCGCGGCATCGAGGACGTCCCGGCGGGCGCGGACGCGTTGAGCCGGGTCGAGCCGGTCTACGAGACCATCGACGGCTGGGACGAGGACCTCACCGCGTGTCGGACGTGGGACGCGTTGCCGGCGGCGGCGCGGGCGTACGTCACGCGGGTCGAGGCGCTGGCGGGGGTGCCGATCACGCTGCTCGGGGTCGGACCGGGCCGTGAGGCGGTGATCGAGCGAGGCTGAGCGTGCGCTTCGTGCTGCTGGTGACCGTCGGGGCCGGGTGCTCCGCGCCGGACGGGTCGGCGGTACGGGAGGCGGCGACGGAGGGCGAGTCGGATCCGGCGGGTGACTCGGCGACGGGCGACTCGGCGACGGGCGACACCGCGACCGGAGACCCGGGGTGTCCCCTCGAGATGGCGGCGGTGGGCGGCTTCTGCATCGACCGCTGGGAGGCGGGGATCGCGGGGTGGTCGCCTTATGAGGTGCCGTCGGGCGGGGTCGCCGTGAGCGCCGAGGGGCAGGTTCCGCAGGGCTACATCGATGCGGACGTGGCCGCGGCGGGGTGCGCGGCGGCGGGGAAGCGGCTGTGCACCTCGACTGAGTGGGTGGAGGCCTGCTCGGGCGGGACGCGGACCTACCCTTACGGGGACACCTACGATCCCGAGGCCTGCAACACCGAGTACGCCGGGGACCACCCCGTCTGCGACTACTTCGGGACCTGCGACGGCGTGTGGGACACCGCCCACATGAACGACCCCGGCATCAACCAGCAGCCCGGGACCGAAACGGCCGCGGGTGCGTACGCGCGGTGCGTGACGCCCGAGGGCGTGGCGGACCTTCACGGCAACCTGCACGAGTGGGTCGCGGACGCCGAGGGGACCTTTCGTGGGGGCTTCTACGCCGACGCGTCGATCAACGGTGCCGGGTGTGGGTACGTGACCAGCGCGCATGACCGGGCGTACCACGACTATTCGACAGGATTCCGGTGCTGCGGCGACCTCCGGTAGGGGGCGATCGCGCGTCGGCGGTGCGGATCCAGGTGGCGGTCCGCCGAGGTTCGGTTAGCGGGCCGGGGCTGGGCCGCTAGCTCAGTCGGTAGAGCACCGGACTTTTAATCCGTGGGTCACGGGTTCGACTCCCGTGCGGCCCACCACCAGCTCCACCTCTTTCGATCCCATCGTCTAGCCTGGTCAGGACAGCGGGTTTTCATCTCGCCAACACGGGTTCAAATCCCGTTGGGATCACCAAACCGGAAGGGGTCTCTTCGGAGCCCCCCTCCACTGCCGAATTGCGATCTTCGAGATTGGCTGATTCGGCAAGTATATCGAACGGTTGCCGCCAGGTCACGGTGAGCTTTCCAGCCGCCCACGTCGAGTTCTGAAGTACGAATTTCAGGAGCTTCTGCTGCTCCTCCGGGGGCTGCCCGGCGAAGAGGCGGGGGGCCTCGTGCGCCAGCTCCAGGAGGATGATCCCTTCGTCGAGGTACGCCTGGTTGGCGTTCTCGTGGTCCTCGATCTGGTGGCGCAGCGCGCGCTGGCGGTCCCGCCACTCGGTCGCGTGGCGGTCGAAGAAGGCGGTGTCGATCACCCCATCGAGCTTGTCCAGGTACATCTGGTCGATGCGCTTCTGGATCTTGGCGCACTCCTCTTCGAGCCGGCCGACCGCCTGCGAGTGGTACGCCTGCTCGTCGTCGAAGCTGGACCGCAGCGAGTCGCGCATGAGCTGGAGCGTGGTCGCATCGAACGAGATGGCCTCCAGCGCCTTCATGAACTGCGCGGAGATGACCTCCTGCCGCGTGTAGGGCTCGCCGCAGTCACCCTTGAAGCCGGTGCAGTGGTAGTAGACGTACTTCTCCTTGTGG
>JAYVAS010000692.1:0-3902 GCA_043750895.1 Pseudomonadota bacterium | reverse complement strand
GGCTGGCGGTCCATGCCGTCGTGCGCGGCGTCGTAGCGGCCCTCGTAGCTGCGACTCATCGCCTTGCCGCCCAGACCGCTCCCCTCGCTGCCCGCGTGCGGCGCGAGCGGGGCGATGACGTGGAGCTCGAGTGGGAGCGGAGGCAGGTGCGCCTTCCGGCGGGCGTCCCAGATCTCGAGGAGGTGGATCGCTGAGCTGAGCGCAGCCACCCCTCCGCCGACCACCGCGACCTTTACCGGAGCCGGCATCTGGATCCCTACCCGACTTCCACCCACGCCGAGACGGGCGCGTGGTCGGAGAGATCGGCGTCCCGCTCGATGACGGCGTCGGTCACCCGGATGCCGGGGCTGGCGAGCAGGTAGTCGATGCGCCAACCGACATCCTTCGCGCGCGCCTGACCGCGGTTGGACCACCACGAGTACTCCGCCCGCTCGGGGTGCACCTCCCGCCAGACGTCGCGCCAGCCGGCGGAGAACACGCGGTCCATCCACGCTCTCTCCTCCGGGAGAAAGCCAGAGTTCTTTTGATTCGCCCGCCAGTTCTTCAAGTCGATGGGGCGGTGGGCGATGTTCAGATCGCCGCACACGAGGGTCGGTCGTCCGGACGCGAGGCGCGCCTCGAGCCAGGGAAGGACGTGGTCGAGGAACTCCATCTTCCACGCCTGCCGTTCGGGCCCCGAGCTGCCCGAGGGGAGATAACAACTGTAGACGTCGATGCCGTCGAGGTGGGCGCCCACCACCCGCCCTTCGAGGTCGCCGCGGGGGTGGCCGGTGCCGATGGAGAAACCGGTGACGGTGTGTCGGCTCCACACCGCGGTGCCCGAGTAGCCCTTCTTCTCGGCGGGGTGCCACGCGACCTTCCAGCCGCGCGGCTTCCACAAGGCGGGCGGCGCAACGCCGGCGTCGCAGCGCACCTCCTGGAGACAGAGCACGTCCGGCTTGCTCTTGGCCAGCCAGGACTTGAAGCCCCGCCGCTCGGCGGAGCGGAGGCCATTGAGGTTGACGGTGGTGACTTTCACGGACGCGGATTGTACACGCCCGGACCGCGATAAGCCCCGCCGGTCGGAGACGAGATGCCCAACGACTTCCTCACCGGTGAGAACGCCGCCTGGCTCGAAGAGCTCTACGCGCGCTACCGGAACGACCCCGCCTCGGTGGACGCGGCGACCCGCGCGCAGCTCGAGCAGGTGAACGGCGCCAATCCGGTCTTTCCCTCACCCGTCCGCCGCAGCATCTTCAACGCGGCCTCCGCCGCCACCGCCGACTTCACCCAGGCCGACCGCCAGGCGCGCGTGGCCCGCTTGATCAACGCGTACCGCGTCCACGGCCACCTCGCGGCGCAGGTCGACCCCCTCGGCAGCTCCGGCGTGATCTCGTCGTACCCCGAGCTGGACCCCTCGTTCTACGGCCTCACCGCCGCCGACCTCGACGCCCCCACCGCCACCGCGCCGCTCTACGGCATGCCGCCGCGCGCCCCCGTGCGCGCGATCCTCGCGCGCCTGCGCGAGAGCTACTGCGCCACCGTCGGCGTCGAGTTCATGAACATGCTGGATCCGGTAGCCAAGGCCTGGGTCCAGGAACGGTTCGAGAACCTCGCCACCGCCCCCCCCGTGGCGCGGGAGACGCAGGTGCGCATCCTCGACATGCTCACCCGCGCCGACGGCTTCGAGCGTTTCCTCGCCGTGAAGTTCACCGGCAACAAGCGGTTCTCGGCAGAGGGCGCCGAGTCCTTGATCCCGCTGCTCGATCTCACCCTCACCGAGGCGGCGTCCCGCGGCGTCAAGGAGTGCGTGATCGGCATGGCTCACCGGGGTCGCCTCAACGTGCTGCTGAACATCCTCCAGAAGCCGCCCGCGGTCATGCTCTCCGAGTTCGCCAAGGACGACGAGCAGGGCGATCCCGCGCTGTCCGGGGACGTGAAGTACCACCTCGGCTACTCCTCCGACTACACCACGCAGCGCGGCGACGTCGTCCACCTCTCGCTCGCCTTCAACCCCTCCCACCTCGAGGCGGTGAACCCCGTCGTCCAGGGCCGGGTGCGCGCGAAGATGGACCGCATCGGCGACGAGCAGGGCACCTGCACGCTGCCCCTGCTGATCCACGGCGATGCCGCGTTCGCCGGGCAGGGCGTGAACCAGGAGGTGCTCAACCTCTCGGGGCTACGCGGCTACCGTACCGGCGGCACGGTCCACGTGGTGGTGAACAACCAGATCGGGTTCACCACCTCGACCAAGGACGCACGCTCCACCCCCTATTGCACCGCCGTGGCGCGGATGCTCGGCATCCCCATCTTCCATGTCAACGGCGAAGACCCGGAGGCGGTGGCCCGGATCGTCCGCCTCGCCATCGAATGGCGCCAGACCTTCCACCGCGACGTGGTCATCGACCTCTACTGCTTCCGCAAGTGGGGCCACAACGAGGCGGATGAGCCGGCCTTCACCCAGCCCGAGATGTACCGGGTGATCGCCCAGCACCCGGGGGTCCGGGAGGTCTACCTGCGCTCGCTGGTGGCGCGCGGCGTGGTGACCCGCACCGAAGGCGACGCGATGCAGGCCCGGTTCCACGCCCGCCTCGACGAGGCACTCCACCAGTCGGCTTCCCCGGCGCGGAAGAAGAAGAGCGCGCTCGAGGGGCTGTGGGCGCCGTTCCACAGCTCCGAGCCGGACGTGGCCGACACCCGCGTGCCCCAAGCCCGGCTGTCCGAGCTGCTGTTGGGCCTGAACCGGGTCCCGGAGGGGTTCCACCCCCACGCGAAGATCCAGCGCCTGTTCCGGCTGCGTGAGGAGCAGGCGGCGGGCACGAAGCCCTTGGACTGGGCGGCGGCCGAGCTCCTCGCCTACGCCACCCTGGTCACGAGCGGAACCCGCGTGCGCCTCTCCGGGCAGGACGTGGGCCGCGGCACCTTCTCCCACCGGCACGCCCTCCTCGTGGACTTCGAGACGGGCGCCGAGCACTTCCCGCTCCAACACCTCGCCCCGGGCCAGGCCCCCTTCGAGGCCTACAACTCCCTCCTCTCCGAGTACGGCGTGCTCGGCTTCGAGTTCGGCTACTCCCTCGACTACCCCGACGCGCTGGTGATCTGGGAGGCCCAGTTCGGCGACTTCGCCAACGGCGCCCAGATCATCATCGACAACTTCATCGTGTCGAGCCACAGCAAGTGGAACCGCCTGAGCGGCCTCACGCTCATGCTCCCGCACGGCTACGAGGGCATGGGCCCCGAGCACAGCTCGGCGCGGATCGAACGTTTCCTCCAGCTCGCCGCCGACGGCAACATCCAGGTGGCGAACTGCACCACCCCGGCGCAGATCTTCCACCTGCTTCGGCGGCAGATGGTGCGGAAGGTGCGCGATCCGCTGATCATCTTCACGCCGAAGAGCCTGCTCCGGAGCCCCGAGGCGGTGTCCTCCCTCGCCGAGCTCGCCCAGGGCAGCTTCCAGCGGGTCATCCCCGACGGCGCGGGGAAGAAGCGGCTGGTGCTGTGCAGCGGCAAGGTCTACTACGACCTTGTCGCGGCGCGGGCCAAGGCCAAGGCGGAGGCGCGCGTCGCCCTGGTCCGGGTCGAGGAGCTCTACCCGTTCCCGCTGGCAGAGATCCGGGCGCAGCTCGCCGCACACCCGGGCGCCACGGTGGTGTGGTGCCAGGAGGAGCCCAAGAACATGGGCCCATGGTCCTTCGTGGCGCTCAACCTGCTCGAGGCGGGCATCGTGGTGCAGTACGCGGGCCGTCCGGCGAGCGCGTCCCCGGCCACCGGCTACCACGGGCGGCACGTGGCGGAGCAGGCGGCGCTGGTCAAGGCGGCGATGGGGTGAGTCGTGGCGGCGCGCCGCGATTCGCGGACATGGGTCTCGTGGGTTCAAACGGCATCATGGCGCCACGCGCCGCCCACGGATACATCGCCACCAT
>JAYVAS010000691.1:0-3701 GCA_043750895.1 Pseudomonadota bacterium | reverse complement strand
CACCCGGAGATCGCGGAGCGCGGCGAGCCCCCAGCCTACCCGTCCGTCACGTGCGAACCGTGCGCCGCGGTGGCCGCCTTCCTCGCTGGGGCATGCGCGGACTGCCTCGCGGGCGACACGGAGCCGGCATGCCGGGACGCGGCATGGACAACCTCAACGCCACGCCGGCGGGGGACTCTTCCCGATCGGGATGACATGTGGCACGCACCGCGGTATCTTCCCGATCAGGAAGAATCCATGCCTGCCCCGACTGCGCCCTCCCCGAGTTCTTCTCTCCTTAGCCCGACGCGCGTGCGCACCCCGGCCGATGTTGGCGCCGTGGTCCGGGACGCTCGCGTACAACAGGGGGTCGATCAGGCTGAGACCGCGGGGCTCTCCGGTGTCGGCGTTCGGTTCCTCGGTGAGCTCGAGCGCGGGAAGGCCACGCTGCGCCTCGGGTTGGTCCTCCAGGTCCTCGGACGGTTGGGGCTGGATGTCTGGATCGTGCCACGCGGGCAACGGCCTTGACCAGCCCACTCGACGTGTGGTTCGGCGAGCAGCGGGTCGGGGGGATTCATGCGGCGCACGGGGGTGACTTCAGCTTCGAGTACGATCCGGCCTGGCTCGCCAGCCCGAACGCATTCCCGGTCTCGGTTTGCTTGCCGCTGCGCGCCGCCGCCTGGACGGGGGCCGAGGCCGCCGCCTGGTTTGGAAACCTCTTGCCGGAGGGGACAGCACGCGAGGCCGTGTGCGGTCGCCTCGGCCTCTCCGTCGGCAACGATGTAGACCTGTTGGCGGCGATCGGCGGCGAGTGCGCGGGCGCGCTCCGCGTCGTCCCGACCGGGCTGCCCCGCGGTGGCGATCGCGAGGACACGTTCGAGGAACTCGCGCCTCGGAAGCTCGCCAGCCTGTTGGAGCAAGGCTCCGCACCGCTCCTCGTGGGCGGACCCCTGGTCCGCCTCTCCCTGGCCGGCGCCCAGGACAAGCTTCCGGTGTGCCTCGTCGGCGGGAGGGTCGCCCTGCCGACCGGGTCCACGGCGAGCACGCACCTCATGAAGCTCCCGCACGCCCGGTTCGCGCACCTGCCGATGAACGAGGCGTATGTCATGGGGCTGGCGGCCCGAATCGGCCTGGATGTCGCCAGAGTTGAGGCATACCCCGGCACCAGCCCCCCGAGCCTGCTCGTGGAACGCTACGACCGCCGCGTGGCGGAGGGGGAGCGCGTCGCTCGCCTGCACCAAGAGGACTTCTGCCAGGCGACCGGTCGGCCAGCGGCCAGAAAGTACCAGCAGGAGGGCGGGCCCTCGCTGGCGGAGTGTGCCGACCTGCTGGCTCGACACGCCTCCCGCCCGCTGCTCGAGCTGCGACGCCTCGTGGAATGGCAAGCGTTCAACGTCGCCGTCGGCAACTGCGATGGGCACGGCAAGAACCTGTCGCTGCTCTACGACGGCGTCGGAGTTCGCCTCGCGCCGTTCTACGACCTGCTATCCACCCGGCACTACCGATCGCTCGACCGCGCGCTCGCCATGGCAGTGGGTCAGCGCCGTGACGCCGACACCCTCTCCCGGCAGCATTGGGAGGCCTTCGCGGAGGACGCCAGCCTGGGGCGGAAGTTCGTCGTGAACACCGTCCGAGGCGTACTCGACCGGGTGACGCAGGCCGAGCCGAGTTGGACTGCGGACTTCGCCGGCCGACACGGGCGCCACCCGATTCTCCAGACCTTGCCGCGGTGGATCGAGAAGAACGTCCAGGCGACGACGCGCCGGCTCGCCTGAAGGGCACTTCGTCGTCGATGCTTGACGCGGCCCGGCCGCGCTGATGGTGGCAAGTTCGCCGACCGAGGTGGCGTCGCGGTCGCCACCGTGCCGAGGAACCCCGGTGAGTTGGCCCGCGCTGCCGATGGCCTCGACCACCGGCCGCCTCCATCCTCGATGACGCCTCGCCCATCCCACCCCTACCGCGCTGGCGCCGGGGGTCCGGAAGAGCGCCGACACCGACGTCAACTCCCGCTGCATCTTCCACGTGATCCCCGCCGTGAAGTACGCATAGCCATGGTGAGGGCGTCCAGGTCTGGGCGGTGGAGGCAGGTATCTACGAGGGCGACTGTACCCGATTGCCGGACACCGACACCGGCGCCACCGACACGGGCGGGGACCCAGGAGCCGACAAGGACGGCGGCCCGTGCGGGTGTGGGGCCTCCGGAGGGCCGGTCTCTGCGGCGATGCTCTTGGTGGCGGCGTTGTGGGTCTGCGCGCGCGGTCAATCCAACACGGGATCAGCGCCCCGGGCAGAGTCCACTCCCGCCTCCGGTCCTGCGGGACGGGCCTCCCGTCGCGAGAGGTCGTTTTCAACCGGACCAGCGACGTGAACCTCGGAAGGTGGCGCGGCGGTCTCGCCTTCGCGGGGGTGGCGCGGGGCGGCCCTCCGGGGCACGCTTGGAGGCCCGAGTCCGATCGCGCGGGGAGGCTCTTCCTGGCAACTGCGCCGCAGGGGCGTGGAGCCCGCTCTGAACCCGATCGCTCCCCTACCGCCCCAACACCGCCCCGATCCTCAACCGCGTCGCCCGCGGGACCCCGGCAGACTCGGCATGGACAGGCCAAGACTCGATCGCCCCCCGGACCTCGTCGAGGATCACCCGGGCCCGCCGGTCGGGCACCCCGGCCCTTCGTGCGAGCTCGTGCAGATGTGGCTCTCCGGGCGACCGCCCCTCCCCGGCCACGGTCATCCAATGCTCGCCCCCCGGCCCGGGCGAAAACGTGAGGTCGAACGCGGGGGCCAGCGCCCAGACGCCGTTGGGGGACATCCGGAACACGGTGTTCCGGGTGTGATCGTCGCGATTGTGGGCGAGGACGTTGAACGCTGCCCGGCGCCAGGCCTCCTCCACCGCGCGTTGGTCGCGGGTCAGCCAACGCACCGCCTCCAAGAGGGCGGTGTAGTCGAGGGCCGGGACCCGGTGATCGACGTGCAGCAGGCCGCAGGCGGAGTGGACGTGCTGACGGGGGGAGCGGTCGAACCGCTCGGTGACGAACCAGCCCGGCCGCCGAGGTCCGGAACCCGCGAGCCAGCTCCGGCAGACGGAGATGCCCGCGGCGGCCGCCATGCGATGGTACGCGAGCTCGACGACGCCCGCGTCGGGGCCGTCGGCCCGGTTCCCAAACTTCACCAGGGCTGGGACGAACCCCGGCGCTTCATCGAGACGGGCGACGCCGTCCTCGGGCCGGAACCACACCAGCGCCTTGGGCCGCGCCCCACCCGACGAGCCCCCCGCCGCGAGGAGGTCCGAGAACACCTGCCGGGCCTCGCCCGCCTCCACCCGTCGAGCGTCCCGCGCCAGTCCAGCGAGGTCGATCGGCCCCGCCGCAGGCGCGTTCTCGGCCGGTTCGTACACGAGCGCCCCTGGACCGCCGCGCCCGACCCAGGCGAGCCGATCGAGTGGCCCGAAGGCGTGGCGACCGACGCCCCGCCGATCGAGCTCCCGGTCGAGGAGCAGCCGACCCCACCCGTCGGGGAGGCTGTCGTCGAACACGCCGAAGAGTCCGTCGAAAATCCGGCGAGGCTCCTCGTGTACCCCGGGGCGCACGGGGAGGTGCACCGGCGAGAGGGGGAGCGGGTCGGAGACGAACGCGGCGTCGTACTCGAAGAGGATGCGACGGTCCACCGCCGCCAACCTGCCCACCGGTCGCCGTCCGGCGGTCGTCTCCAGCCCGACCTGGAGTATCCGG
>JAYVAS010000690.1:0-2897 GCA_043750895.1 Pseudomonadota bacterium | reverse complement strand
GGGCGGATCTGGATACCTCGGGGCCGTGCGGGATGGCGTCCTGGTCGGAGCGACCGGCCGCCTCGCTGCGAACGCGCTCGACCCCGGCTACGAACCAGGAACCGCGGTGGGCGGGGGCGAGATGGGCGGCGAGGGCCTCGTGGTGGTGACCGTGGAGTAGCGTGGGGCATCGGTCGACGTGCGTCGCAGCGGCGCGGAGGCGCCTGACTAGCGCGAAACCACGATCCACGAGTTCATGCGCACGTTCGCCCCGCCGGTGTAGGTCTGGCCGTTCCGCGTGCGCGTGTACGTGATCGTGTTGCTGCCCCCGATGTTGACCTGGTCCGTGATGTCCGCCATCACCGTAGGGACCTCCTTGCCCGGGCACCAGCCACCGCGGCCGTACCACCACGTGCCGTACTGGTTGGGGATCGTCCCGAGCGCGGTGTCCGTCTGGCATTGGTAGCCGGTGCCCGCTTCGGGGAAGTCCCGGAGGACCTCACCCGCGTCGTTGCCGTTGACGGTGAAGTGATGCTCCACGTTGCAGAACTCCCCGCAGCCCTCGGAGTCCGACCCGTGTTGCGAGATGATGGTGGCGAGCTCCACCTTGGTTGCGTCCGCCGGGACGTCGAAGGTCCACGGGATGTCGTGCTCGCCGCCGTCGAACGCGTAGGTCACGTCCGCCGGGACCGCCGCCTTGCCCTGATTGGAGAGCCGCAGACTCACGTCGATCGTGTAGGGACCGCTGGTCTCGAAGCGGAACGCGTGCGACCCGCCGTTGGCCATGAACGGAAGCATCGCGCTGATGTCGTAGACCCAGCGGCCCTCCCGATGGTAGGTCGTGATCCAACGCCCGACCTCGATCTCGCTCGGGCAGACCACCGCGTCGTAGCCGGTGCCGTCGGCGTTGCAGGTCTGGACCCCGTCCGGGATCGTTCCCCCGCTGACCCGGCACACTCCTGCCACCGTCGCGGCCGCGATGGCCGGCTGGTAGCCCTCGCAGGTCCACACCGTCTTGGTGCCGTCGGAGCAGGCGCTCGCGTCGGTGCAGGTTGTCTCCGTGACCACGCCATCGGCGGCGCAGACCCCCTGGACTGCCGCGACCGCTGGCTGGCAGGCCGTGTCCGCGTACGGGTTCTCGGCCTCGAGTGCCACCACCGTCATGTAGAGGTACGCCATGTAGTCCCAGGCGGGGCAGTACCCGTACTCGCCCACGCCGCCGCATCCCATGCGCGTGTCGATCGTCAGCGTGTCGAACCCCGCCATCGTCGCCGCATCGGGGAGGTCCACCGTGACCGGCACGTTCCCGCCCACCAACTGGGTGATCACCGGCACCACCGTCGCGCCCTCGGCCGCGAGGGCCACCTCCCGGTCGGCCTCGAAGTTGTAGTAGATCGCCTCGTTCGCCACCATCGAGAGGTTGGGCTCGAACCAGCCGTAGTCTGCGTTGTACCGCTCGGGGTCCCCGTAGCTGCCGATGTAGCGGATCGTCTGGGCGCGGTTGATCCCGATCCCCCAGCCCGGGTTGCTCATCAACGTCCCGAGCCAACCGTCGATGCCCACGTCGCGCGTGGTGATGTAGTGTACCCGCGGCGTCCACCACGCCTCCTCGGCGTCGTCGGCCCGATTGAGGGCCTTGTCCACCTCGACCTTCAGCGCGTCCAGCGCCTCGGTGCGCTTGGCGCCGGAGCCGAGGGTGGACACGAAGAACAGCTCCACGTTGTGGGGAAGGGTCGCGAACAGGTCCTTGTGGTCGCGCGCCCACAGCTCCTCCGGCCAACCGGTCGCCTGCGCAGGCTCGTCCTGGACGAAGAGGTAGGAGTCGCAGCCCGACCACCGCTCCTTGAAGTTCCAGTCACCCTCGGTGGTCTCCACCGTGAAGTCGGCCGCCCCGCCGTTCAGCGCGGTGGTCTCGGCGAAGTCCTGGAACGGGAGCACCGGGAGTCCGAGCTCCCCGCAGGTCGCGCTGGGATCGAACGGGACCGCGGTGTCGGTGACGGAGTCGGTGGTCGTGACCGCGCTGTCATCCGGTACGGTGGGGTCCCCTTTCGAGTCGCTGGGTGGGGGCGTGCAGGCGCCGAGGGCGATCAGGACCACGAGGGACGAAGCGGTACGGTACATCGGCGTTCCGGGGACGCCCCAGGGTAGCGCAAAGCGCAGCCACCGGCTGTCGCGCGCCAACTTCGGGCGGGGGGCGCCGGGTTTCACGCCGCCCGCGCCCTATTCGTCCACGACCAACCGGTAGTGGTCGCGCGTGGCGTCGGGCACGACGATGACCTGCCGATGGTGGTCCTGCCCGCCCCGGATGCCATCGAGCACGACGTCCCAGGGGCCGTCTGCCGTGTCAGCCGCGTCCACGCGGTACGCGGTGTTCCGGTCGAGCTGGGTGGTGTCCAGGGTGAGCGTTTCGGCCTCCCAGGTCACGGTGGTGCCGAACGGCCGCGCGAGGGGATCACCGACGAAGTTGCCTTCGCCGGGCCATTCGACGGAGCGCCAGTACGCCTCCACCGCGGTCGCGCCGGTGTAGTAGGCGGGCCACAGCTCGGTCGCGCGCGGGAACTTCTCCTCGTAGTTGCAGGGCTCGATGGCGGTGCCGTACGACGCGGTGGCGCCCGCCGTCAACCAGTCCACGGCGGGCATCTGCCCCGCGCTCCCGTCGAGCACGCCCCCGTAGGAGGTGAGGTGGTCCGCGAGCGCCCCGGGCCGGAACGTGAGCGTGTCCAGGCTGCCCACGTAGGTCAGGCCCGTCTGGTAGCCCACCACGTCGGTGGTGCCCACGAGCAGCTCGGCGGACGCATCGGCGCTCGCGTCGATGTAGGTCATCGCCAGGCCTTCGTCCGGGTCGAAGCGGCGGACGGTGCGCTCCTGGTCGGCGTAGCGGACGGCGCGCGCGCTGTCGGTGGTGCGGATGAAGTAGA
>JAYVAS010000689.1:0-4386 GCA_043750895.1 Pseudomonadota bacterium | reverse complement strand
CCACCAGGTGGTCCGACGCGACCGAAACGACCCGCGTGTCGGCCCGGAGCACGACGCCCCGCCGAAGCGCGGCGGCCCGCACCCGCTTCACCAAGGACGGGGCCGACCCGCGAAGCGGCGTGGGATGGGCATCGACGAGGGTGACCGTCCCCGACGTGCGCTGCTGAAGCGTGAACGCCAGCTCGACGCCGCCCGCGCCCGCGCCGACGACCGCGATCCGGGGGTTGACCTTGCCGGCCAGCCGGGCGTCGAGCGCGGCGACGAAGTCGCTGATCGGTCGGGTCGCCAGCGCCACCTCACGCACGCCGGGCACGTCGAGGCCCGCCACCGTCGATCCGATGTCCAGGCTCGCGTAGTCGTAGCGGAGGGGCGGTCGACCCTCGAGCAGGATGCGCTGCTCCACGACGTCCACCCCGGTCGCCCGGGCCACGATCACCCGGGCGCCCGCGCGGCGGGCGAGCGGCCAGACGTCGATCTCGAGGTCCGAAGCCGGGTACGCGCCGGCGACAAAGCCAGGGATCATCCCGGAATAGACGGCGACCGGGCGATCCACCACCACCGTCACCCGGACCCCCTCCCAGGGCTCCATCATCATCCGGCGGAGCACCTGCACGTGGGTGTGGCCACCCCCGACCAGGACCACCTCGCGCGTCGGACCCGGGGCGGCCTTCACGGGGCGTCCAGCTTCCCGCCGAGCGCCTCGGCGACCCGGCGCGCCGCCTTCCACCCCCCGCTGACCACGCCCCCGATCCCGTGCCCGGCGCGGGTCGAGGAGCCACACAGGAACAGGCCGTCGATCGGACCGCGGTAGCCGGGTCGGTTCTGGAGGAACTGCGCCGGTGTGGCGGCGAGGCCGTAGCCGGTCCCGTTGGTCGCGCGGGTGTAGCGTGTCTGGGTGAGCGGGCTGGCACCCTCCCGAAACACGATGTCCCCCGCCATCCCGGGGAAGAGCGCGTCCACCCGGCGGATCAGGTCTTCCTCCACGCGCTGTTTCCGCTCCCGGTACACCGGGTTCTGGCGGTATCGACCACGCAGCACCACGTCATCGTCGGCCACCCCCCACGACGGCGCATCCCCGGGGACCAGCGCCATGACCTCGATGGTGCTGTGGCCGGGGGGCGCGTGCCCGGGCGTGGTCGGGTCCTTGGCCGAGGCGCTGGTGACGTAGCAGCCGTGCACCACCGGGCCGTCCGGGCCCATCATCGACTTGGACATCTGATCCATGTCGTAGCCGTCGAAGGCCCAGATGTTGCTGGCGCCGATGCGCGGGCCCCCGCGGATCCCCAACGCGAGCAGGTACAACGCGCCGCCCATCTTCCAGCCGCGCGCCTCCTGCACCATGGCCTTGGGGAGGTGCTCGGCGCCGACCAGCTCGAACATCGTGCGCTGGAGGTCGGCGTTGGACAGGACCAGCCGGGCGTCCACCCGGGCTCCGCCGAAGTGACCCGACTCCTCCAACAACACCCCCACCGCCTTCCCGTTCTCCACCCGGATCTTGGAGACCCCGCACCGGAGGTGGACCGAGCCACCGTGGGCCTCGATGACGTCACAGAGCGCGTCGGCGATGACCTGCCCACCGCCCTTGGGGTAGTAGGCGCCCTTGAAGTAATGGTTCTGCAGCCCGGCGTGGAGCAGGGCGCTGGCCTCCGAGGGCGCCACGCCGTAGTCGCCGGCTTGACCCACCAGCACCGCCCGGAGCTTCGGGTCCTGCACGCAGTCCCCGAGCACCTCGTTCACCGTGGCGTTCCGATACCGCACCACGTCGCGGGAGTGCAGCGCCACGTCCAACATCGTCCGCCAGCCGGAGCCGCCCGTCTCCATCCGACCGCCGGCGCGGGCCACCTGGGAGAGGAACCCGCAGTACCGATCGATGCCCTTCCGCTCGTGCGGGAACATCTCGACGAGGCGGTCGCGGTAGAGCGCGCGATCGGCGGGGATCCGGAACCGGAAGTCGGGGAAGACCAGCGTGTCGAAGCCGTCCGGGTCGAGCGGGACCCACTCGATGTCCGCACCCGCGGCGCGGAGCAGCACGGGGAGCCGCCCGTCGGGCCCGCAGTCCCCGACGTAGTGGATGCCCACGTCGAACGCGAAGCGGGCGTCGGCCCGCCCCCGCGCGAACATCGTCGCGCAGCCGCCGGCGACGTAGTGCTGGTCGAAGCAGGCCACCGAGTACCCCGCCTTGGCGAGGGCCGCGCCCGCGACCAGACCGCCGAGGCCCGCGCCGACGATGGCGATGTCCACCGGTCCAGCAGGAAGGGGGCGGCGGACACGTTCAGCGGTGCGGGCGGTGGGCAGCATCCCGGGAAGGTAGCGCGCGGCGCGCGCGGTCGCGTACCCGGAGTATGGGGTCGATCAGTACCCCCCGGCTTCCCGGGTCAGCGAGAGGGTCTCCAACTCCGGATCGGCGGCGATCTCTGCTTCGGTGTAGAGCACCGGCCGAAGCCGCTCGTCGCCGTAGGCCACCGTCTGATCCGCAAAGTGCGGGGAGCTCGGGTCCTCCGATTGGGAGTAGACCAACAAGGCGCGGGCGCGCGGCCCGGCGTCGGTGAGCGCCGCAGCGAGCACGAAGCTGTTGCCGTCGTTCATGTGGTAACCGTCGGTGGTCAGCGAGCTGAGCAGGTTGACATCCGTCGGGTGCGGCACCGGGGCCAGCAGCGTTCCGTTGCCGGGCTGGTAGTTGGCGATCTGGATGACACCTTCGTAGTAGGTGGCCCCCGGCACCGGATACCGGTCGCTACCACGAATCAGGAATTGGGTGTCACGATAGGTGGCGTCCACCGGGATGCCCACCGCGTCCAACTGCCAGGCGGCGCGTGCCAGGGCCTGCAACAGCGGATCCTCGCCCGTCTCGGGGGCAGGGGTGAGCCCGCGCGGGGTACCCACCGGGTCCGCAGGGTCGAAGGGGACGTCGAACAAGAGGCCGCCGTCGTTGGTGTCCTCCCAGGCGTACACCCCCGAGCCCAGGAGCTCCCGCCAGAGGGGGGCGCCCGGATCATCGAGCCGCACCGTGCCACCCCACCCGGCGATCACCGCGCAGGCCGCCGTCACGTCCACGGCGTTCCCGGTCCCGGGCCCACCGGCGATCGTCACCGTACCGGCGCCCGCGCACCGCTCCGCGACGCTCTCCCGCAGCTCCTCAGCGATCACCCCCCGCCCGGACAGCGCCGCCGCCTCGAGCTCATCCAGGGTGAACTTGCCGTCTTCCCCCGACGCCGCGCCGGGCCCGGAGTCACCCGCGAGCCGCAGGTTCATGCGGGTGCGCGCCGACCGCGGGGTCTCCACCGCGCCGTAGAGGTAGGGCGCGCCGGTGATGGGCGCCGCAGGGTTGGGCATCCAATGGTTGTCGTTGGCGTTGAGCACGAAATCGGTGCGCCGCAGCCTCGGCGACCGTTCGTAGGGCACCAACCCGGGGACGCGGGTGCCCGCTTCCGCGACCCACTCGAAGACCGGGTCGGAGCCGTCGACCGTGATCGCCCCAAAGTCGTCGAAGAGCGCAGCCACGGGCTGATCCCGAAGCCACTCTGGGTAGCGCGCCTCGGCGGCAGGCGACCAATTCGGAGCCGCCCCGGGATCGGCGTAGAGCACCTCACCCGTCTTGTCGGCGGCCATCAGGTGGACCCAGGGCACGCCCCCGAGCCGGGCAGCCGCCTCCATGTCGTCCAGCGACTTCGCCCGGTTGAACCCGAGCCAGGTCTCGGTGATGCGCATGTTGCCTTCGTTGGCATCCTTGAGCGCCACGGCCCACAGCGCGTTCCAACCCAGCGCCGGCGCGTTGAGCACCGGGCCCCAGTCGGATCGGTAGAGATCCCGCGACACCGCCACGAGGCTGCCGTCGTCCTGGAGCACCTGGACCTCGTGCGGCTCGGCGACGATGTCGCGCCAGCCGTCCCCGTACCGGTACCGCAGGGGATTCTCCGGATCGAGCGACAACAACACGGCGTTGAACCGCGGAGTGTAGGACACCGTGTGGGTCCAGAGGATGTTCTCGTTGAAGCCGAGGTTGATGACGGGGACACCCATCAGCGACGCGCCGTAGACGTTCAACTCCCCCGGGATGGTGAGGTGCGACTCGTGCCACTGGAGCTCCCCCTCGGAGGGGAAGTGGGTGTTGGAGAGCAGCATCGCGGCGCCGTCCGCAGACTTCTCGCTTCCCAACGCCCAGCCGTTGCTCCCGATCTTGGGGAAACGCGCGGCCGTCCACCGGGAGCCGGGAGGGGGCGCGGCCCGTGCCGGCATTCCCGGCGGCGAGGCCGAGCCGACCGCATCCACGAACACCGCGCCCGACGCGTTCTCCGCCAACACCAGGTAGTAGGCGAACAGATCGATGTGGGTGATGGGCTTCAACCAGTCGGCGCCCCGGCAGGGCTCGGGCACCTCGGCGGCGTG
>JAYVAS010000688.1:0-2856 GCA_043750895.1 Pseudomonadota bacterium | reverse complement strand
GCCATCTGGAGCGACGTCTACCTGCGCGCCTACATCGCCCCCGGGCCGTTCCCCTGGGACGGCTCGCTGATCGACGCCTCCGACTCCGGCCTCACGTGGTACTCGCCGTGGCTCCACAACGAGACCTGGTGCCAGCACGTGGTCACCGGCGGGGACTTCGACGCCGATGGCATCAACGACGCGCTGTGCGATTCGTCGGACATGTCGGGATACCGCCCGGACGGCTACCTCCAGATGTTCTACGGGGGTCGGTTCGATGGGGAGTACACCGAGGCAAGCTACACCGGGACCGACATCTTCTTCATGGAGCTCCTACCGGACTTGACCGGAGATGGGGCGAATGAGGTGGCGTTCCCTGTCGGTGGGACGATCGCCTACCGCATCGTGGACGGCTCCGAGCTTTCCGCCGGGGCCGACGTCGTGGATGCGACGCTGGCGACCATGGCGTTCGACGACGGTTACAGCTCCACCCCTGCAGGCGTCGTCGACCGGACCGGCGACGGTATCCCCGATCTGCTCGTGAGCGACGGAGGCGCCGACTTCCTCGGGTACGATCACGGCGCGGTCTACCTCGTCGACGGGACCGCGCGCGGAGACGTCACTCCCGACTCGACGCTCGGTTGTTGGGTGGGCACTCCCGACGGCCTGGGCGTGGGCGTCGCAACGGACGTCGACCTCGACGGGGACGGCACCCAGGAGACCAGCTTCGATACCTTTGACTCCGACCGCGTCCAACACGTCAAGGTCGTTTCCCCGATCCTGGTGCCGACTTGGGGGGTGGACGTCACGACCAACGCCCTCATGCTCGATCAGGTCGAGGTCACCGACGGTCCGAGCGGCGACATCGACGACGTCACGGGGGACGACCTCCTCCTATTCGTCCGCTTCGACGACGCCGAAGAAGGAAACTACTACCTCTACTCCGGCTGGGACATCCCCTGGTTCGACACCCGCTATTGGCCGGAGCCGGAGTAGCTCCTCGCGTTCCGCCTCTACCCTCTCACCCCCCCGGAGTACCCACGATCCTCCTCACCCTCCTCACCCTCGGCGCGGCCGAAGTGCCCGGCCTCCGATCGCCCGCGCCGTCTCCCCACCGCAAGCAGCCCCGCCACCACGAGGAGCCCCGCCGGTGTCCCGCCGCTGCTGTGACACCCGACCAGCCGTAGGTCGGCGAGCAGCTCCGCTTCGCTCATCGGGATCGGCGGCGGGAGGATCCCCGGGAGGTCACACCACACCCGCGAGCCGTCCTCGCACCGGCTCACCATCTCCGCGTCGATCCAGTCGAGGTAGTAGTCGACCCGGGTGTCGACGCCGCCCGTCTCCATGCAGTCGGTCTCGTCCCAGGTGTGGGACGTCACCCCGATCATGCGCTCTTTGATGCTCGCGGGCGTATCGACCACGAGGAAGGTCGGTCCCCCCGAGTCGCCGTGGCACTTGCGCACCGCGTCCGTCGCCGCGCCCACCTGGAACTCGTAGTCGGCCAGGGCGTCCACGGTGGACGGTCCGCCGTGCTTGATCCCGTAGGAGGCGGAGTCCGCGCCGTCATCCATGCCCCAGCCCACGACCGAGACCTCGACGCCCTCCACGATCTGGACGGCATCCTCGGCGGTCGGGAGCCAGGCGAGGGGGATGTCCGTCTGCGCCTCCTCGAGGAAGAGCAGGCCCACGTCGTAGTTCAGGGCCAGACCGGTCTGGAGCGCGGCGAGGTCCCACTCGTCGTGGAAGACCCAATCGGCGCCCCAGACTGTCGGCTCCGCCAGGTCCGCGGCCTCCACCGAGGTGAGATCGGGCGAGCGGTTCCACCCCACGCCGTCGAAGCTCGACACGCCGAGCAACGAGGGGTCGATGCAGTGGGCGGCGAGGATCACCACGTCCGGGGCGATCAGGGAGCTCGAGCACTGGAAGCCGACGACACCGCCGGCGTCGACGAGAATCGCGCCGGCAGAGGGCCACTCGTCCACGGTGGCCTCGGCACCGTTGATGATCTTGGGGGCGACGTCCTCGGCGGGCGCCGCAGCGATGAGGGCGAGCCACATGGTGACCTCGGAGGCAATATGGTTGGAATTCGCCCGCATCCGCATGGCAGACCTCCTCGTCGCACACAACTTTCACCTGGCCCTGGACCCCAACGAACGGGCCACGGGGAAGCCGTACCCGCCCCTGGGGACGCTGGTGGCCGCGGCGGAGCTGGAGGCGCGCGGGGTCGACCTCGCGGTCTACGACCCCACCTTCGCCCCCGATCCCGACCTCTTCACCGCCGCCCTCGACGGCCATCGCCCCCGCAAGGTGGCGCTGATCATGGATCCCCACGCCATCCCGCAGAAGATGTGCACCACCGGGATGCGGGCCGCGGCGGTCACGATGATCACCGCCGCCAAGGCCCGAGGGGCCTCGGTGCTCGTCGCCGGCCCCGACGTCTCGGATCACCCCGAACACTACGCCGCGGCCGACGTCGCGGTGGTGGGCGAGCACGACCAGCCGCTGGTCGACTGGGTCGACGGCAAGCCCCTCCCCGCGGTCGTCCCCCGGGGCCCGCTCCGCGCCGACCTCGCCGGCCTGCCCCAACCCGCGTGGGACCGGGTCGACATGGCGATGTACGCGGAGCGCTGGCGCGCACGGCACGGGCTGTGGGAGGTGAACGTCTCCACGGCCCGCGGCTGCCCCTATCGGTGCAACTGGTGCGCCAAGCCCACCTGGGGCCGGAGCTACCGGGTGCGCCCCGTCGCCGAGGTCGTGGCCGAGGTGCAGTCGCTGCGCGCCCGCCACGCCCCGGACCGCGTCTGGTTCACCGACGACATCTTCGCGATCAAGCCGGCCTGGCTCGAAGCCTACCGGGCCGGGATGGCCGGCGCCCCG
>JAYVAS010000687.1:0-4314 GCA_043750895.1 Pseudomonadota bacterium | reverse complement strand
ATCGGGTTTCCGTCCACGTCCGGGGCCGTCGCGTACGCACCCCAGGCGTCGTCCGGGTCGATGAGCCCGTTGGCGTTCTGGTCCCAGGCACCGAGCAGGCGGGCCGTCCCGAAGTTCTTGAGCACCGGCATCGCGTACACGCCGGTCCCCGTCTCCGAGAGCTTGGCGACCGCCGCGTAGTAGGGACCCGCGCCCGCACTGTCGTAGAGCAGGGCCGCGCAGAGCCCCCCCGTGTAGGCCGGCACCACCGCTTCCCCAGAGATGGTGACCATCAGGTCCGAACCCCCGCCCCCGGTGGTGTTGAAGTCGTAGTAGGGCACCCGGACGGTCACGTCCACCGAGGCCGTCTCCGCCCCTGCCTTCACGACCACGGGATCGGGGTGCAGGCCCGTCGGGTCGTTGGTGGCGATCACCCCGTCCGACCAGTAGTCGAGCGCGGCGTAGACGAGGACCTCGCCCGGCTCCGCAAGGTCGAGCGTGTAGGGGTTGGCCCCCGGAACCGGCGCGTCCACCACGGTCTGCGAGAGGTAGTTGGGGCGCCCGGTGGCCTCGTCGACCACGTAGGCAGCGACGAACACGGAGCCGAAGGGGAAGTCGGTCCCGTAGGCGTCCTTCCAGTCCATGACCACCACGTTCCCGAACGAATCCGTGGTGGTGAGCTCCACCGTCAC
This sequence comes from Pseudomonadota bacterium, assembly GCA_043750895.1. Taxonomy (GTDB): domain Bacteria; phylum Myxococcota_A; class UBA796; order UBA796; family SXON01; genus JAYVAS01. Next base: position 3,643 of record JAYVAS010000687.1, on the reverse strand, counting down.
CGCGCCGGTGATCGTCGCGGGGTCCGACACCGCGGTGTCGGCCGTGTCGGCCGTGTCCTTGGTGTCGGTGGTGACCGGCGTGCCCCCGCTGTCGGTGCCCACCTCGACCGAGGTCTCCTTGCTGTCCGACGTAGAAGATTGACACCCGAGAACGAACAGCAGTCCGACGATATGGCCGCGCATAAGGCCTCCATGGCGCGAGCCTACGCCTCCCCTCTCAATCCCACAAGCGGCGCGCGCGCCGCGTCCGCTGGATTCAGCGGCTGCGGCCCCGCAGCACGTCGGCCAGTCGTCGCATCGCGACGCCGCGATGGCTGATCGCGTCCTTCTCCGCCGCCGACAGCTCCGCCATGGTCCGACCCGGGGCGGCCGCGGGCAGGAACAGCGGGTCGTAGCCGAACCCCCCGGCGCCCCGGGGCGCGAGGCCGATGACCCCTTCGCACGTGCCCTCGACCACGAGTTCCTCGTCCCCCACCAGCACAATCACGCAGCGGTACCGGGCCCCACGATCGGTCCGGCCCGCGAGTTCGCCGAGCAGCTTCGTGTTGTTGGCCGCGTCCGTCCCCTCGACCGAGTAGCGCTTGCTGTACACCCCGGGACGCCCGCCCAGCGCGTCCACCTCGATGCCCGAGTCGTCCGCGAGGCACCAGCCGCCCACGTGCGCCCGCGCGAACCGCGCCTTCTCGCGCGCGTTGGCGACGAAGGTGTCCCCCGTCTCGGGCGGGTCCCCCAGCGCGGCTGGAAGCGCCTCCCAGGTGATCTCGGGCGCCATCCGCGCCAGCTCGGTGATCTTGTGCGCGTTCCGGGACGCGAGCGTGACCTTCACCCCTCGACCCGCATCCGCCACGTCGACCCCTGCTCGCCATCCATGACCACGATCTTGTGGGCGTCCAGCTCGACCCGGAGCGCGTCCGCCCGCGCCCAGTCCTTGGTCGCACGCGCCTCGGTCCGGGCCAGGACGAGCGCCTCGATGTCCGCCGCCGACTTCCCCGCCGCCGCCAGCCGCTTGACCTTGACCTCGTCGAAGAAGGCCTCCGGCGTCATGGCGGCGATGCCCAGCACCTCGGCGACCAACGCGAACGCGACCTTGGCAGGCGCGAGCGCCTTCCCGCCCTTGGCGCGCACCTTCTTGTCGTTGCCGAAGCGGTTGACGGCGCGGACGAGCTCGAAGAGATGCCCGACCGCCCCGGCCGCGTTGAAATCCTCGTCCATCGCCGCGTAGAACCGGTCGGGGAACGCGAGCCCCAGTCGCCAGGCCTCCTCCGCCGCCTCACCCAGCGAGGCCGGCTCGGCGTCCCCGGCGGCGAGCGCCACGATCTCCTTGGCCGAGTACACCCGGTCGAGCGCCTTGAGCGATTCGACGAGGCGGTCAGACGAGTAGGGGATCGGCGAGCGGTAGTGCGTCTCCAGGTAGAACAGCCGCAGCGCCTCGGCGGGCACCTGCTCGAGGATGTCGCGGATGCGGACGATGTTCCCCAACGACTTCGACATCTTCACCTGATCCATGGTCAGGTGGCCGTTGTGCATCCACACCGCCGCCATCGGCTTGTGGCCGGTGCCGCACTCGGACTGGGCGATCTCGTTCTCGTGGTGGGGGAAGATGAGATCGATGCCACCGCCGTGGATGTCGAAGGTCTCGCCCAGGTGCTCGCGCGCCATCGCCGAGCACTCGATGTGCCAGCCCGGACGACCCGGGCCCCAGGGAGAGGGCCAGGAGGGCTCGGTGGACTCCCCGCTGTGGGCCTTCCAGAGCGCGAAATCGGCGGGGTGCCGCTTGGCGACCTCGACGGCGACGCGCTCACCGGCCCGCTGATCGTCGAGCACCTTGTTGGAGAGCTTGCCGTACTCGGGGTCGGAGAGGACCGAGAAGTAGACGTCCTGGTTCTCGGCCAGGTAGGCGTGCCCGCGCGCGATCAGCGCCTCGATCAGGGCGACGATGCCGCCGATGTGCTCGGTCACCTTGGGGGTGACGTCGGGGCGGATCATCCCCAGCGCGTCGAGGTCCTCCTCCAGCGCGGTGATGAACTTCGCGGAGAGCGACACCGGCTCCACCCCGAGCGCCGCGGCCCGCGCGATGACCTTGTCGTCCACGTCGGTGTGGTTGCGGACGAACTTCACCTTGTAGCCCCGGTGCCGCAGGTGCCGCACCACGACGTCGAAGGCCATCATCGCGCGCGAGTGGCCGATGTGGGTGTAGTCGTAGACGGTCATCCCGCACACGTAGAGGCCCACCTCGCCGGGAACGCGAGGCTGAAGCACCTCGACGGAGCGGGACATCGTGTTGTACAGGCGAAGGGTAGGCAACATCGGCGGCGGCTATCCGACCGCGAGGCCCCTGTCAGCCGGGCGACCCCGGCTCAGCCGGCGACGATGGCCGCGAACAGGCGGTCGATCTCTTCGCCGACCAGCTTCTCGTCGGCGTCACGCGCCACCGCGATCTCCTGGACCAGGAGGGTGCGCGCCTGATCGAACATCTTGCGCTCACCGAAGGAGAGCGCCTTCTCGGACTTGAGCAGCGCCAGGTCCCGGAGCACCTTGGCGACCTCGAGCGGATCCCCGGTCTTGATCTTGCTCATGTAGTCGCGGTGACGGCGGTTCCAGGTCTGGTTGTCGGTCGGGACGTCGCGATCGCGGAGAATCTCGTAGACCTTGTCGACGTACTCGGAGGAGATGACGCTCCGCATCCCGATCGAGCGGGCGTTCTGCACCGGGACCTTGATCGTCATCCCGTTGTCGAGGATCTTGAGCACGTAGAAGATGGCTTTTTCGCCGTCGATCTCGACCGACACGACGTCGCGGATGATGCCGACCCCGTGGGCTGGATAGACCGCTCTGTCACCGACGTTGAATTCCATGGGACTCCAGGGTCGAGGAGACCGAAGCCTCCCCCGAAGGGGAGGTCGCGTAAGAAGAACGCTTTCCGGTCCTCGCCGAACAAACGCCCGCGGGGCTAACCGGTCCGCGTACACTTTTCCAGGGCAGACAATGATTCTGGGTCGCCGATGATTCGGGATCGTGTCCGAATCGTGCTCGCCGCTGCGGTCCCGCCGACGGCGGTGGTGGGCGCCCTCGTGGCGGTCCTCGGCGGGCTCGGGACCTTCGCTCAGGCCATCCTCCTCACGCCGGTCATCCCCGACCTCGACCTGTGCCTGCGGCTCGCGGGCGCGGCCACCCTGGCGACCACGTCCATCGCGATCCCGGTCGGCTTGCTCGCGGGCACCTACGCGGGGCTGCGCCGGCTGCGGGACCAGGGGAGCTGGCTCGCCTTGGGCACCTTCGGGGTGTCGGGGAGGGCGCTGTCGGGCCCGGTGCTCGCCCTGGCGCTCCTCGGGGCGGTCGCCTGGGGCTGGGCCTCGCACGAGGCAGAGCCGCGGGCGCGGGCATGGTTACGAGACCTGCGCGTGGACGCCGCCGTCCGGGTGCGGCCCCAGGCCGAGCAGGCCGTCCGCCTGGGGGACTGGAACGTCGCCACGGCGGGCGACTCGCTGGTCTTCGCCGGGGCGGACCACGTCGGCACCGCAGCACGTTGGCGCCTCGATCCGGCCGCCAACGCCGTCGTCGCCACGCTGGAGGACGTCGATCTCCGCGACTGGCGCGGCGGCGGAGGGGCCCACATCGATCGGGTGGTGATGCCCTTCGGCCT
>JAYVAS010000686.1:0-2121 GCA_043750895.1 Pseudomonadota bacterium | reverse complement strand
TCGCGTAGACGGTGTGCCAGCCGAGGTCGATCGTGCGGGAGCGGGAAGCCAAGGTTCACCTCTGAAGTGTAGCGACACTACCGGCTGCGCGCGCTGCATCCCCTGTGCCGGGGTTCTTCCGGGAACCATGTCGTTGCGGTGGTCAGCTTCGTCGAGTCCCGTGTCTTCGACAAGTCCAAGTCGCGTTTCGATCCCGGACCAGGTCTCGCAGAACTGGGCTTGTCGGCGGTGCAGGCGAGCAGGTGGAGCAGGAGGGGGATCATGGGGTCCACGTCTCCACCTTACGGCCCATTCCCGTCGATGGTGATGACGCCGAGGATGTTGGCGGTGCCGATTTGGCCCACCAGGGCGTTGGCGTCGGCGGTGGGCAGGTTGGGGTTGCCGGTGATGACGAGGTTGCCGTTGATGGCGCGGAGCGCGCCGAGGGAGGTGATGTCGGTCAAGCTGAGGTTGTCGGTCAGGGTGAGGTCCCCGTCGACGACCAGGAGTTCTTCGAGACCCACGAGGTTTTCGAGGCCGGTCTGGTCGAGGTTGAGCTCGGTGAAGGTGGAGTTGCCGGCGAGGGCGGAGATGTCGGTGAGGTTGGGGGTGTCGATGAGTTGCGCTGCGCCGACGGAGACGGGGCCGAGACCGTCGAGGGAGGTGAAGGAGTCGGAGTAGGAGACGTAGATTTCACCGATGGCGGTGAGGGAGGCCGGGAGGGTGGTGAGGTTGGTCAAGGACTGGACGGCGACGAAGTACAGGCCGGTGGGGAGGGCGGCGATTGGATCGAGCGGTTCGAGATTGCTGACGGATCCGAAGGTGACCTGGAAGTAGTCGATGGTTTCGAGCTTCGGCGCGCCGTCGAGTGAACTGGCGTCCCGGATAACAAGGCCCGGGACGCTCTCCAGCGAATCGAGTCCGGCCAGCGAGTCGGCACCCTCAGTGTAGAGCGAGACCCCGATGGATCGAACCTGGTTCAGCCCTTGCAGCGTGGGACGGGTCCCGTAGGTGGCCCTGACGATGTAGACGTACCCCGCGATTTCCGTGACATTGTCCAGCCCGGTGAAATCAACGAGGGAGGGGCAGGAGTCCAGGTACAACTAGGCGTTGAGTCGGGTGAGTCCCTCCAAGCCGTGGAGGTTGACGAGGTTGTTGTTGCCGCGGATGATGACCTCGTCTCCGACGTGGCAGAGGCAGGACAGGTCGGAGAAGTCGACCATCCAATCCGAAATGTCGTCCGGGTCCACCCCGGTATCGTCGTCGGTACGAATTCCTCCTTGCACACCGGAGTATGCCGGACATGTGGCCTCGGAGACCTCGGCGCTGGCCGCGTAGAGGTCCCCGTCGTAGTCCGCATACAAGTCCCCCTCCCCACACTCGTCCCACCCGTCGCAATCCGAGTCCACACCGTCCGACAGGGTCTCGGTGGCATCCGGGTTGAGCCCAGGGTCTGCGTCGTCGCAATCGCCGGAGTTCGTCGTGCGCCCCGTTGATGGCTTTCCGCACTCTTCCAACGGCTGCGTCGGGTCCCCGTAGCCGTCCCCGTCGGCGTCCGGGTAGGTGGTGAGGGGATCGGGGCACCCGGTCTCGGTGGTGACGGTGTCGGTCGTGACGGTGTCGGGTGGGGAGTCGCGGACCGAGTCGTCGCCGGTGTCGGTCGTCGTGGTGTCGGGGTTGGCGGTGTCGGCCGGGTCTGGCTTGTCGGCGGTGCAGGCGAGGAGGTGGAGCAGGAGGGGAATCATGGGGTCCACGTCCCCATCCGGTAGACCAGCCGAAAGGGCTGGGTAGGATGCAGCTCGTCGGGCGTGCCCGACACCTGCCCGTACTGATAGAACAGGTGGACGACGACGATGCCGTGGACCTCGTCGTACTCGCACCATACAGACGGGTAGGCGGCCTGCTCGGTCGTGAGGTTGTCCGCCTGGTTGCCGACGAACGAGGTCCAGGCGGCGGGGTCGTCGGGGTCGTCGGAGCAGGCCGCCGCGCCGATCTGTCGGTTGTCGTAGTCCCCGAGGGTGCCCTGCTCCCACACCACCCCGATGGGTCCGGCCGCCGGGTCGGGGCGGCAGGCGTGCACGTTGGGGAAGTTGGTGGGGTATCGCGTCGTTACGTCACCCTTGGTGACGACATACAGGCTCC
>JAYVAS010000685.1:0-8453 GCA_043750895.1 Pseudomonadota bacterium | reverse complement strand
GCGCGGTGGTCGTCGGCGGCATCTGCCTCGCCATCGGCGCGGTGTACGACATCTCGACGGTCCTGGTCGCGTTGGGTCTGGCCCACGTCGGTTCGGGCCCCATCGAGGCGCTGGCGACCTGGCCGCGCCGCCGGAAGGTCCGCCGCGCCGAGGTGGCGCGGGCGCGTGCCGAAGCCAAGAAGAAGAACGAGCGAGAGGTGAGCTGATGGCCCGCGACATCACGGAGACCCGGCGGGAGAAGGTGCTGGCCCATCTGCGCGCGAACGGCGGCAGCATGGGGATGGCCGAGCTGCACGAATGGAGCTCGCTGAAGCTGCTGTGCGCGCACCAGGCGTTCTCCCAGCTCATGGAGGGGCTCACCGACGACGGACTCCTGCGCTGGGATGGCACCGTTTTCACCGTCGCCGACGCCGCACCCCCCGTCTCCGCGGGCGGAGACGACCACGGGCACGACCACGGCGGGCACGACCACGGAGGGCATGACCACGACCACGACCATGGCGGGCCCTCCAAGCCCCACGCCAAGGACGTCCGCTACGGGGATGGCTCCGAGATGGAGCTGCCCCCGCCGAAGCCCCGCCGCGTGACGCCGCCGCCGCCCCCTCCGGCTGCGCCGACGGGGGTGCGCGCCTCGCTCAAGGGCGCCGTGAAGAAGCTCTTCGGGCGGTGAGCGAGGCCCTCACGGAAGGTTGACGATCGGCGCCGGGTGGTTGCCGTAGCCTGATCCGATGCTGATCCTCCTTGGTTGCTCCCTCTTCGGTCCCGAAAAAGAGCCGCGCGAGACGGGGATCGATCCGTTCACCACCGACGAGACGGACACCGACGCCGATAGCGACGCCGACACCGATGCGGACACCGACACCGACACCGACACCGACACCGACGCGGACACCGACACCGACACCACCCCCACCGAACCGTCGGTGTGCGCGCGCTGGAACGCTGATCGGGCCGACGTGACCGAGGCGACCTGGAGCGGGAACGTCGGGTCTTGCGACCCCGGTGACATGGACGCGGCGGGGCGCGCACGGGCGCTCACCGTCCTCAACCTGTACCGGTACCTGGCCGGCCTGCCGGAGGTCACCGCGAACACCGGCGCCAACGACGACGCCCAGTCCTGCGCCCTGATGATGCACGCGAACAACACGCTCTCCCACGACCCGCCCACGTCGTGGACCTGCTACGACAGCGCGGGGGCCGACGCCGCGGGGAACTCGAACATCGCCTCCGGTCCGGCGGTCATGGCGATGGACATGTACATGCAGGACTGGGGCAACGAGACCACCATCGGCCATCGCCGCTGGATCCTCTCCAACCAGCTCGGACCGGTCGGGATCGGCTCCACCAGCCGCTATTCCTGCCTGAAGGTCATCGGCGGGAGCGGGTCCGCGGGGGCCGACTGGCAGGCCTGGCCGCCCCCGGGCGACTTCCCCTACGAGGCGGTGAGCGCGGGGGGCTACCTGACGCTGGACGAGACGGGATGGACCCTGCAGTCCGACCGCATCGACCTCTCCCGCGCGAGCGTCACCGTGACCGACGGCGGCAGCAACAAGGCGATGACCGTCGACCAGCTCCTTCAGTACTACGGCAGCACCTACGCCATCAAGATGACGCCGCGGGGCTGGGCGAGCGAGGTGGGGCACACCTACCGGGTCGAGGTCACCGGCGTGTCGCCGACCATCAGCTACGAGGTGACGATGGTGGGCTGCTGAGCGGGGGGCAGTCGCGCCAGCCTGACGGCGGCCGGATCGCCGCGGCCTAGACCTCGAGCAGGATGCGCTCGGGGTTCTCGACGCACTCCTTGATGCGCACCAGGAAGCTCACCGCTTCGCGTCCGTCCAGCAGACGGTGGTCGTAGGAGACGGCGAGGTACATCATCGGCCGGATGACGATCTGGTCGTCCACCACCATGGCGCGCTTCTGGATGGCGTGCATGCCGAGGATCGCGACCTGCGGGGGGTTCAGGATCGGGGTGCTCATCATCGACCCGAAGATGCCCCCGTTCGACACCGTGAAGGTGCCGCCCTGGAGATCGGCGATGCCGAGGGCGTTGTCGCGGGCGCGCTGACCGAACTCGGCGATGGTGCGCTCCGTCTCCGCGAAGGAGAGGCGGTCGGCGTGGCGGATGACCGGCACCACGAGCCCGCGGGGCCCGGAGACGGCCACCCCGACGTGGTAGTAGTGCTTGTAGAGGATGTCGGTGCCGCGGAGCTCGGCGTTGGCCGAGGGGAACGCCTTCAGGGCGTCGATCGCCGCCTTCACGAAGAAGGACATGAACCCGAGCTTCATGCCGTACTTCTTGGTGAACCGCTCCTGGTAGCGCTCCCGCAGCGCCATCACCGCGGTCATGTCCACTTCGTTGAACGTGGTGAGGATCGCCGCCGTCTGCTGCGCCTCCACGAGGCGCTCCGCGATCCGCTTCCGCAGCGTGGTCATCGGGACGACCTCGATCGGTTCGTCCACCGTCCCGCCGAGCGGCCCCGGGACGCTCGCCGCCACCGGGCGTGCGGACGCGACCGGCGCGACGGGTGCCACCGGGGCGAGGGGCGCCGCCGCGGCGAGGGCGACGGGCGCGGGGTGCGCGGCGGCGTCGACGTCGGCGCGGGTGACCCGGCCGTGGGGACCGGACCCGTTGACCGCGGCGGCGTCCACCCCGGCTTCGCGCGCGGCCCGCCGGACCGAGGGGGACGTGGGACCCGGAGCGGTGGGCTCGGCGACGGGCGCGCTGGGAGCGGCGGCGGCGGGGCGACCCTGGGGGTCGATGCGACCGAGCTGGGCTCCGATGGCGACCTCGGCGCCGGCCGCGACGAGCTGCTCGACGAGCACGCCGGCGACGGGGGAGGGGACCTCGACGGTGGCCTTGTCGCTGTCCAGGGACACCAGCGGCTCATCGAGCGCCACGAAGTCCCCGGGGGCCTTGAGCCACGCGGCGACGGTTGCGCTGGTGATGGACTCGCCGATGGGGGGGACGACGACGTCGACCGACATGAGACCTCCGAGCCGCCCGCCTTATCGCGGTCAGGCGCCGGCGCGCACGAAGGCGGTCGATACGACGTCCCGGGCCAGGAGTCGCCACCGGTCGAAGGGGCGGGTCCAGGCCGCCGAGTAGACCGGCCACGGAAGCGGCTCGAAGCCCACGTCGCGGGCGAGGATCAGCGCCCGGCCCATGTGGAAGGGCTCGGTGACGATCCACACCCGCGCCCCGTCGACCAGGCCGCGCGCGTAGAGCATGTTCCCCCTCGTGTTCCGGCTCTTCTCCTCGATGCGGATCGCGGCTTCCGGCACCCCGGCCGCGCGGAGCAGGGAGCGCGCCACCACCGCCTCCCCTGGCGGCTGGCCGTGCGTGGCGCCGGTGGTGACGATGATCGGCGCCGCGCCGGCGTGCCACAGGGCGGCGCCGGCCTCGGCGCGGGCGCGGAGCGAACCGGAGGCCACGCCGCCGGGGTGCACCCGCGCCCCCAGCACCACGATGGCGTCGGCGTGTCCCTCGCCGGGCGGGAGGCGGCTTCCTTCCATCACCACGCGCGTCGCGGGGGCGAGCTCACCCAACATCCGGATCGGCAGACCGATGTCCCAGCGACGCATGTGCTGGTTCTATGCAGCGCGGGCGGCGCGGGGGTAGGTGGCCCGGGTGAATCCGCCCGAGATCGCTGCGCTGTCCCTGTTCGGGGTCTGCTTCGTGAGCGGGGTGGTGGTCCCCATTCCCGAGGACGTCGCCATCCTGTCCGCGGGCTGGGCGGTCACCGAGGGCCGGATGGGCCTCGGGTCGGCGTTCCTCGCGGCGTTCGCCGGTACCTTGTTGCGAGACGCCGTGGCATTCGCGCTCGGTCGCTTTGCCGGCACGCGGCTCCTTCCCGCCGCGGAGCGCGTCTTCGGCACGGCGTGGCTCGATGCCGCGCGCGACCGGTTCGCGCGCGCGGGCAGTCGCACCATCTTCCTCACCCGGTTCGCGGTGGGGATGCGGGCGCCGCTCTACTTCGTGGGCGGCAGCTTGCGCTTCCCCATGCGGCGCTTCCTGGTCCTGGACGCGGTGGGCCTCACCATCACCACGCCGCTGCTGTTGTGGATCGGCGCCGACCGTGGGCCGGTGGCGGCGGACTGGATCGTGGCCGTACTCCCGCACCAGCGCCTGGTGGTGGGGGTGGGGGTCGCCCTCGCGCTCACCTGGCTCGGGTACCGCTGGCACCGCCGCCGGAGCGCCGCCGGCGAGTGATGAGCGCGGCGGCTCCGACGAGCCAACCGGCCGCGTTTGCCGACGTGCCGGTGGTGCACCCGCACCAGGCGGCGGGCTCGGCGGCGACGACTGGGGCGGCCGCGACCTCCGGGGGTGCCGGCGCGACCGGAGGCGGTGCGGGCGGGGGCTTGTTCGCGACCGCGATGTGCTCGAGGTCCAAGGGGGTCAGCCGCCCGTCGGTGTAGGTGGCGATCGGCGCGTACCAGTCGAAATTCGCGAACACCTTCGCGTGTTCGGGGGCCGGGGACGCGCGGCCGCGCCGGGCCTTCACGCCGTCGGCGAGCAGGCGCCGGTCCACCGCCGGTAGCCGCCGGACGAGCATCGGATCCCACTGCTGCTCGTTGTGCTGCAGGAACCACAGCGTGAGCGCCCGGGTGAGGCGGGCGTGGACGGCGTCGTCGTCCAGCTTTGGGGCGGGCACGACCCCTCGGCCGCCTTCGATCACCACCGTCGTCGGCGCGGTGGCGGGCGTCGCGCCGGTGACGTCCAGCGCGGCGGCCAGCAGGTCGTCGCCGACCTCGTCCCCCGCGAGGCAGAGGTAGGCGGTCTTGAGGTCGCCCTCGGCGCCCTGGAGCACCTTCAGCGCCGCGTTGGGGTCGCACGGCGTGTCCGAGGCGAGGGCCAGTGAGAGGAACCAGATCATGCGCGCTCCACGGCGGCGGTCCAGCGGGCGAGGCGGCTGGTGACCTCGGCGGCGGGCATCGACGGGGTGAACCGCCGATCCTCGGCCCAGGCGGCCGAGACGGCGTCGGTCGAAGGCCAGAAGCCGACCCCGATCCCCGCGAGGTAGGCGGCGCCCATCGCGGTGGTCTCGAGGTTGGTGGGCCGGACACAGGCCACGCCGAGCACGTCGGATTGGAACTGCATCATCAGATTGTTGCGGGCCGCCCCGCCGTCGACCCGCAGCTCGGCGAGCGGCGCGCCGGCGTCGGCCCCCATGGCGGAGAGGATGTCGGTGATCTGCAGTGCCACCCCTTCGAGGACCGCGCGGGCGATGTGGGCCTTGGTGGTGCCGCGGGTGAGCCCGCACAACAACCCGCGGGCGTCCGGACGCCAGTGGGGAGCCCCCAGCCCGGCGAGCGCGGGCACGAAGCTGACCTCGCCGCTGTCCGCCACCGACGCCGCGAGCGTCTCGACCTCGGCGCTGGACGAGAAGAAGCCGAGGCCGTCGCGCAGCCACTGGATGGCTGCCCCGGCGATGAACGCGCTGCCTTCGAGGGCGTAGGTGGTGTGGCCGGCGAGGCGCCAGCCCACCGTGGTGAGCAGGCCGTTCGCCGAGACAGGCGCGACCGGACCGGTGTTCATCAGCACGAAGGCCCCCGTGCCGTAGGTGCACTTGGCCATGCCGCGGGCGAAGCAGGCCTGCCCGAACAACGCCGACTGCTGGTCGCCGGCGAGGCCGGCGATGGGGATCCCGTCGGGGAGGAAGCCCACGCCGCGCGTGTGGCCGACCACCCCGGCATTCTCGACCACGGTGGGGAGGCAGGCGGCCGGCACGCCGAGCAGCGCGCACAGCTCCGCGTCCCAGGTGTGGGTGTGGAGGTCGTAGAGCAGGGTCCGCGAGGCGTTGGAGGCGTCGGTGACGTGGGCCCCGCACAGCCGCGCCACCAGGAAGCTGTCGATGGTCCCGAAGCACAGGCGGCCGGCTTCGGCGTCGGCTTGCACCCCGGGCACGTTCTGGAGCACCCATTCGGCCTTGGTCCCCGAGAAGTAGGGGTCGAGGACGAGCCCGGTCCGACGGCGCACCGTGTCTTCCCAGCCGGCGGCGCGGAGCACCTCGCACCGATCCGCGGTGCGGCGGTCCTGCCAGACCAGGGCGCGATGGGCCGGGACGCCGGTCTTCCGGTCCCAGAACACCGACGTCTCCCGCTGGTTGGTGAGGCCGATGGCCGCGATGCGCGAGGGGTCGATCTCCCGGAGGACCTCCCGCACCGACGCGGCCACCGACGCCCAGATCTCCTCGGCGTCGTGCTCCACCCGCCCCGGCGACGGGAAGTAGTTGGTGAACGCGACGTTGTGCGCGGCGACGACGCGCGACCGGGCGTCGAGGAGAACCGCACGAGAGCTCGTCGTTCCCTGGTCGATGGCGAGGATGAGGTCGGGCATCCGCCGACGTATGACGGACGCCCCATCCAGTGCTATTACTTCACCCACGATGCGAGGTTGAGATGACGCTTCTGGCGCTACTGGTGGCCTGTTCGGGAAATACGGGGCCGACCTACAAAGGCACGAAGATGGACGACTTCTTCCCCATGGAGGGCGGGCGTCAGGCCACCTACGTGAACGAGGACGCCAACATCCCGTACCAGCTCGAGATGGAGAAGGTCGGGGACGCCGAGCAGGTCGGCGATCGTCAGGTCTGGACCTTCGAATACTACGACGACCAGACCTTCTCGCTGGTGGCCGGCGTGAAGTGGTCGGTGATCGCGGGGGACGCGGTCCAGATCCACGGTTGGTCCGATGGCACCGGCGCTGAGACGGCCTACGATCCGCCCATCAACGTCACCGATCCATCCGGGTACATGCACGTCGGGGACAGCGTGGTCACCGAGTCGGGCGGCACCACCTTCACCTCCACCTACGTCGGCAACGAAGACTGCCCGGTCCAGTGGGGACTCGACTGGGAAGACTGCGCCCACATGAGCATCACCGACGGCGGCGCCGCCGTCTCGTCCGCGGACGCCTCCACCCGGCCGTTCTTCGTCGGCGATTACTGGCTCGTCACCCGCTACATGATCGCGTGGATGCACAACCGCGGCTACGACCAGAAATGGAACCTCGCCGACTACGACTACGACACGGGCTCCTGACGGCGCTGCTGCTCGGGGGCTGCGCCGCCGAGGAGTATGACCGCACGGATCTCCAGTTCGACGTGGACGCCCCCCTTCCGGCCGCCGCGGAGACGCTCCACGTCTGTGTCTCCGGCACCGGGACCCTCGATCTGGGGGCCGGGCTCGGCCGCGCGGCGTTCACCGGGATCCTCGCGGGCACCGGCGTGACGGTGACGGTCAACGTCCTCGACGCCGACGGCGTGGTGCTCGGCGAGGCCACCGGCGCGTTGGACGAGGCCACCCCGTATCTGAGCGCGCCGTGGGTGGAGGGAGCCGCCACGCCCTGCACCGATCCCGGCCGTCGTGCCCCCGACACCGCCGAGACCTGGCTCCTCGGGGTGCGTTTCCAAGAGGCCGCGTGGTCCTGATCTGGCTCGCCTGCACCGGCAAGGAGACGGGGGACTCCGCCGTCCCGGCCTCCTTCGCGGTGGTGAGCGTGGCGCCCGAGGACGGCGCGACCGACGTGGTGGAGGCGGTCGTGCCCCAGCTCCGCCTTGGCGAGGGGGTGGATCTCGCGACGTGCACCGAGGCCGCGTTCCGCCTCTCCGGCATCGACACGAATCATGGCGTCGCCTTCGACCTCCCCCTCACGGTGAGCGCGGAGGAGGAAGGGGAGCGGTTGTCCCTGGATCCTTCGGGCGCCGTCCCCCGGGGATGGACGTATGCGGTCACGGTGATGGGCGGCGGATGTGTGTCGCTCGCCGGAGCGCGGCTCGAACCGTTCTATAGTTCGTTCACGGTCCCATGATGTTGCTGCTGCTCTGTGCCTGCACCGCCGACAAAGACGTCGCGGTCCTCCCCGACGACACCGGCTATGCCCACGTCGACACCTCCGTCGTGCCCGACAGCGGTGACACGGCGACGACGGACACCACCGAGAGCGTGCCCGACTCCGATACGGACACCTCCGGGGACACCGGCCCGCCCGCGCCGACCTGGGTGGCCCTCGACGTCTACCCCGGCGACATCGTCGTGGGCCCGGATGCCACCTTCCAGGCCCGTGCCGTCGGCACCCGCTCCGACGGGACCCGCGGAGACGCCGACGTCGCCTGGGTGAGCGACGACGAGGACATCGCCGCGGTCGACGCCGAGGGGCTGGTCCTGGCGCTCGAACCCGGGGTGGGGCGCGTCACTGCCACGGTGGATGGCCTCTCGGCGAGCTTCAGCTTCGAGGTGGACGACAGCTACGAGGCCGAAGTCACCGTGCTGGACGCGGTCACCGGGCTGCCGATCCCCGACGCCCGGGTCGCGCTCCCGTCGACCAACGGTCAGCGCACCGACGCGACGGGGTACGCCCGGCTGCCCGTGCCGGACGGCATGGCCATCGACTTCTCCGTCTGGGTGGACAACACCTACGACGCGGTCAGCTTCTTGCAGGTCGTCAACCG
>JAYVAS010000684.1:0-7171 GCA_043750895.1 Pseudomonadota bacterium | reverse complement strand
CAACAGAGAGCAGGTCGCCAGGACGCCGCAAGGCGCCTCCGTCCTTGCCGTACCCATCCTTCGGGTCGAGGTCCGGCGAGCAAGGGGAGAGCAATCTCCGGTAAGAGTGAAAGGGTGCGGTAAAAGCGCACCGGCGGCCCGGGCAATCGGGCCGGCCAGGCAAACCCCCTCCGGAGCAAGGCCAAGAAGGATCCAGGCTGCCCGCCTCATGGATCCGGGTTGGCTGCTGGAGCCGATCGGTAACGATCGGCCTAGAGGAATGGTTTCCACCTCGACCCCGGCAACGGGTTCGGGGAACAGAACTCCGCTTACGGGCCCCTTCGACCCACCCCCACCCCGCCAGCCTCCCCGGGCGGGCGTGGTCGGGCTACGCCCGCCTCTTGCGCGTGGTCTTCGCCAACACCTGGTACGACCGTTCCTGGACCGGGCCCGACGCGGTGATCGCCGGCGACCACCTCCGGCGCGAGCTTTCGCGGCGCCTCGCCGGGCGCGGGCACGAGCTGCACGTCGTCCAGGAACACCCCCAACCGGCGACGGTGCAGGACGGGGCGGTCACCTGGCACTTCGTCCCCCCCTCGGCGCTCACCCGGGCCAGCCGTGCGTTGTTGCGCGCCGCGGGACGGGTCGAAGACGCCGTCCCCAAGTCCCCCACCGACGCCCTGGCGCGCGCCGTCGGGGGCCTCGCACCCGACCTCATCCACACCTTCGATCTCGCCTTCTACCCCTCGCTCTGGTTGTTGGGCCGGCTCGGTGCGCCGATCGTGGCGCACTTCCACGGGGGCGCCCCGGCGCGCACCGCCTTGCTCCGCCGGGTCGAGCGGGCAGCCCTCGCCCCGGTCGACCGCCTGCTCTTCACCACCCGGGAGCGCGGCGCGGAGTGGGTGCGCGCGGGCGCGGTGCCCGACGAGGGCCGCATCGCCGAGGTCTTCGAGTCCTCGTCCGTCTACACCCCCGGGCCCGCCGAGCGGCTGCCCGGGCATCCGGCGGTCCTGCACGTCGGGCGGCTGGACCCCGTGAAGGACCCCCTCACGACCGTGGCCGGGTTCCGGCGGGTGCTCGACCGTCTCCCCGATGCCCACCTCACCCTGGCGTTCCGTGACGCTCCGCTGCGCGCCGAGGTGGAGTCCGCCGTCCGCGGCCTCCCCGTCACCCTCCTCGGGGCGGTCGCCGACCCCGAGCGCCTCTACCGGGGCGCCGACCTCCTGGTGCAGGCGTCGCTGCGCGAGGTGTGCGGCATGGCGCCCCTGGAGTCCCTGGCCTGCGGCACCCCGGTCGTCCTCTCCGACATCCCCCCCTTCCGCCGCCTCACCGACGGCGGGCGGGTGGGGGCGCTGTTCCCCATCGGGGACGCCGAGGCGCTCGCCGACGCCATCCACGCCGAGGCCACCCGACCCACGCCGCGCACCGACGTGCGCGCCTGGTTCGACGCCGGGCTCTCCTTCGACGCCCTCGCCGCCGCCGTGGACACGGTCTACGCGTCGGTCAATCGACGCCCCACCAGGACGTGAGCGCCAGGTCCGGTCGCCCCGCCCTCCAGTCCCCGCGCAGCCAGTCCATCTCCTCGGCGTAGGCGGGGTCGTGGGGGTTGCCCGGGTGGCACATGATCTCGAAGGTCGATCCCGCGAGGAGCCCCCCGGCGAGCAGCTCCCGAAACACGCGGACACTCCCGAAGCCCTCGGTGGTGACGGCCTCCGGCGTCTCCATCCGCAGCTTCCGGCCGAACAGGCCGGCCTGAACGATCTGGGCGAGCGCCCCCGGCCCGCCGCCGAGGCGCCAGGAGGCCTTGCCGCGCACGCGCACGATGCCGAACCGGGCCTGCACCCGCTTCAGGACCCGGAACAGCACCGGGTGGTAGTGCACGTGCTGGTGGGAATCGAGGTGGGAGAGGGGCGCACCGAGCTCCCGCACCGCCAGCACCTGCGCGCACCACTCGTCGTAGACGGAGTCCGCCTGGGCGCGGGTGATCTCCAACGACCGCGCGCAGAGCAGTCCGTCCTGGAGGAGGGGCTGGAGCAGAGGCACCGCGGTGAGGGGGGCGAACTCGGTGAGGTTGAGGTGGACGCCCACCGAGACCCCGGAGAAACGTTCCAGCTGCCCCGCGAGGGCGGCGGTGGCTGGGCCGTTGCCGAGGACGGAGGTGGAGGTGCAGGTGCCGTCGGCGAGGGCAGCGAGGATGGCGTCGTTGACCGCGGGCGAGAGACCGAGGTCGTCCGCGTTGAGGATGAGCTTCACGCGCTCATGTAGCATCGCTGAAGAGTCTCCCCATGACCTGCCCGTACTGTGGCAGCGGTAGAACCCCGCTCCTCGTCTACAAACATCGCTGGTGGGTCTGTCCGGGCTGCGGCAACGCCACCTCCGAGCTGCGGGCCGACCAGCCCGGGGACCGCCTCCCGCCGTGGCTACGCGACCGCCTGCCCGCCCCGCTGCGGCTGGACGGGGCGGAGGTCGTCGATCCGGCCCGCCAGTGGTTCGTCCCCGAGCACTACGCGGCCGGCTCAGCGGTGGGTACCCCCTACGCGGGCGAGGCCGAGGCCTTCCTCCGCCTCCTGGCGCAGCACGACCTCTCGCCCCGCGGCGTGATCCTCGACCTCTCCGGCGGCCCCGGGTTCGTCGCCCAGGCCCTCGCGGCGACCGCCGACCGGGTCGTCATGACCGACTTCGTGCCCCACGTCGTCCGCTTCGCCCGCACCCGGCTGGGGGTCGACGCCCGGTTCTACGACTACCAGGGCGCGCCGCTGGACACCGTGGTCGAGGGGCCCTTCGATCTGGTGCTCCTCCGCTACTCCATCAACCACTGCCTCGACCCGCGCGTCCTCGCCCGCGCCCTCTGGCGGCTCACCGCGGACGGGGCCGCGGTGGTCATCGCCGGGTTCCTCTCGCCGAGCCTCGGCGCGTGCCTCACCAGCGCCCTCGAAGAGGCACCGCCCCGGGTGTTGTGGGACCCCGACTGGCTCGCCGCCGCCTTCGTCGCGGCCGGCTGGCAGGTGGCGGTCCGGTTCGAGACCCACCCCCCCATGCCCTACTGGCGGCCCCGGAGCTGGCGGTACCGGGTCGCGTCGCTGCCGTGGGAGCTGCGGCCCGGGCCCCTCCCCCGTGACGTCCACCAGCACCACCCCGGGCTCATCCTCCGGCGGCCCCGTTGACCTGGCTCACCCCATGGCGGCTCCGTGCCTGGCCGACCGCGCTGCTCGTGGGCGTGGCGGCGGTGTTTCTGCTCCAGGTGGCGGTGGCCGAGGGCTCGGTGACCCTCGGGGGCCGACTCGGCGGCGATCTCCCCGCGTTCGTCGGCGCGGCGCGCCTGCTGCGCGCGGGCGGTGACCTCTACGATCCGGCGGCCCAGGCCGCAGTGCAGGCCGATCTCGTGCCCGGCGGGACCTTCTGCTGGTACGCATGGCCCCCGATCGTGGCCGCGCTGTACCTCCCGTTGACCTTCCTGCCCTGGAAGCTCGCGGTGCTCCTGCACACCGTGGGGACGACCACGGCGGCCGCGCTGGGCATCCGCTGGTGGGCGCGGCGGTACGGCCTGCCGGTCGCCATCGCGGTCCCGGCGGCGTTGTCGTTCTACCCGCTGTTGCGCTCCCTCCCCGGCGGTCAGCTCACCGGGCTCTTGATCCTGCTCGCGGCCGGTCCGGCGTGGCTGGGCGGGGCGCTCCTGGTCAAGCCCCAGCTCGGGCTGTTCCCCCTCGTCGCGGCGGGGCGGTGGCGCGCGTTCCTGCTGGGGGGCGCGGGCGTCTATCTGGGCAGCGCCGTGGTCGCGGGTTGGGCCTGGCCTCGCACGTGGGTCCCGGCGGCGATGCAGTTCACCCATGCCGCCGCAGCCGACCCCGGCTCGGTGTCGCTCTGGGACCATCCCCTGCCCTTCGCGGGCGTGGCGGTCATCGCCGCCTGCGCGTGGCGCGTGCGCGGCGACCCGGATCGCCGGGTGGCCCTCGCCCTCGCCGCAGCGCCGCTCCTGGCGCCCCATGCCCTCTGGTACGATGTCGGGCTCGCGGTGTTGCCGCTGGGGCTGGTCGCGGCGCGCGGCGGGCGACGGGGGCTGCCGTGGCTGGTGGGGGTGTGGCTGATCGGGTTGGGCATGATCGTCGCGCCCGGGCCGATCGGGGTGGGGGTCCTGGTGATGACGTGCGTGCTGGTGGCGGCCGTCCGCGCCGGCGGCGCCTCCGGGACGTCGTCGTCCCCGCCACCGCCGGCAGGAGCGCGGACCCATTTTGCAGAGAATGACCGCGGCGCGTCCGCCCCGACCCCCGGTGTGTAGCCTACATGCACTCGGACGTGCCCAATGTTCTTTCGACTCACTGTTTCCCTGGCATTTCTCTCCGCATGCGCGCCGGAAACGGGCCAGATTTCACAGGAACTCCCTCCGGAGGCCGACTCCGCCGATACCGGAGCGCCCGCGTCGCCGTTGCTCCCCTCCCCGCAGGCGGCCGTGGATCTCGGGTCGGCGGGCGGGTACGTCCTTCTCGCGGAGACGGCGATCACCAACGTCACCGGCTCGGCGATCCGTCGCGGGAAGGTCGGCATCAGCCCCGCGGCAGCCAGCTACATCACCGGCTTTTCCCTGGTTGCAGACGCTTCCAACCGCTACTCGACATCGGTCGCCGTGCCTTCGCCGGGGCGCGTCTTCGCCGCCGACTACGCCAACCCGACTCCGGCCAGGTTGACCACCGCCGTGCTGGACATGCAGGCTGCGTACACCGACGCCGCGGGACGAACGCTGCCGGACTACCTCAACCTCAACAGCGGTGACATCGGCGGTCTCACGCTGGCCCCGGGCCTGTACACCTGGGGTAGCACCGTCACGATCCCCAACGACGTCACCATCAGCGGCAGCCGGACCGACGTCTGGATCTTCCAGATCTCCAACGATTTGGATGTCAGCAGCGCCAAACAGGTCATCCTCGCCGGCGGGGCTCGGGCCAGCAATATCTTCTGGCAGGTCGCCGGTCAGGCCACGATCCACGCCAACGCGCACTTCGAGGGGGTTCTCCTCTCGCAGACGGCGATCACACTCCAGACCACGGCGTCCATGCGTGGGCGCGCCCTCGCCCAATCCCAGATCGCGCTCGACGACAACGAGGTGACCGCGCCGTAGGCAGAGATCGCCCCTCGCGGTGGAGCTCCCCGCCGCCACCCGCCTCGGCGGCCGCGGCCGATGCTGGCTCGGTGTCCCTGTGGGACCATCCCCTCCCCTTTGTGGGCGCCGCGCTCGTCGCCGCCTGCGCGTGGCGGGCGACGTGTGGGCTGGTGGCGCCGAAACTCGCTACCAAACCCGAACGCTGCCGTGACGGTGCCTACGTAGGTAGGACACACGAGGTGTCCATGCCCCACCGCCACGCTACTCCCCCTGCCCTCGCGCCCGGCGAGAGCCCCGTACAGCCCGGAAGCCGCGCCGACCGGGAGGGCCTCGATGGCCTCCAGTACGTCACCGGAGAGGTTCCCGACCAGTCCTTCGACGACTTCTTCCGTGCCGAGGAGGACGCGGCCGGTCGCGCGGCCGACGAGGCCGCTGGCGCGGACGAAGGTGACGACGGCGAAGACGCGGCCGACGGCGAGGAGTCGGGCGACCCCGACCCCTTCCTGGCTGCCCAACTGGGGCTCGACCTCGAGGACGACGTCGACACCGAAACGGCGGGCGAGGACGTCGACGCACAGGGGCGCGCCGGCGACGCCGACCAGGATTGGCAGGGACAGTCCGCCGTCGACGGAGGCCGGAAGCGGCCGTCGGAAGGCAGCAAGACGCGGCGCTAGGATCGACGAACTCGAGGCCGGTGACGCGCAGCGCGTCACCGGGGCCCGAGATCGGTGTAGCGTTCGCACCAGAACGCTGGGCATTTGAATAGCACTTCGGACGTCGAGGCGGCTCACCTGGCCGCCGATGACAAAATACGCTGGCAGGAAGCCCGATGGACCCCAACGTGGTTCCCTCGTGCTCCGGGCCGCTCTGACCAGGGCCTGACGCCGCGTCGAGCGGGGCGTCATCCAATCAGGGCTGTGACCCGTAACGATCCACGATTCCCCGGTCGTTTTCAATCGCGGCCGGCGCAGGATCGTCGCTGCCATTGGCATCGTTGAGCGGCAGCGGAGCGACGGGTGAACTGTCGTCGCGCGGCGAGAGCTTGGAGAGGCGCTCGACGCGCTGACGGCTGGTCAAGGGGCGCCGCACGGGCTGGGATTTTGACATTTTTACCTCTGTCATCGGAGTAGGCGCGTGGTCGGGGGAGTCAAGGGCGTCGGCGGTCGCGCACCCCTGGATGGCCCAGAATCGATGCCCGGGTTAAATCACGCCGTGCTCCTCTTGCTCCTGGCTTGCGACGCACCAGCGGCCGGCCCATCACCCGGAATGGACACGACCGCGCCCTGTCCGACTGGCGAGCTGGATGACCGCGGCACGTGCGTCCCGGAGGCATGTGGTACCGGGACCTGGGGCGCACTGGACGTCGGGGAGGACACGGTATTCGTCGAGGTGGGCGGAACCGGCGACGGCACCGCCACGGCGCCGATGAGCTCGATCCAGGCCGCCGCGGACCTCGCCGGGGCGCGGGGCGGAGGGTTGGTGGCGCTGGCCTCGGGCCGGTACGAGGAGACCCTCCGCCTCGGGGACGCCCACGCCGGCGTCGAGGTGGCCGGGCGGTGCCGGGCGCTCGTCACCCTCGACGGGAGCGCAGCGGAGGAGGCACCCGCGATCGAGGTGATCGGGGGCCGTCGGAGACCGGCGCTGTCCGTGGTGGGCCTCACGGTCGCGGGCGGCACCTACACCGGGCTCTGGGTCGAGGGGGCCGAGGTGACCGTGGCCGGGACCGACTTCGTCGGGAGCTCTACGGTGGGCGTCCTGGTGCTCGACGCGGAGGTGTCGCTCGACGACATCGGCGTGTACGGGACGCTCCCCGACCGGCGCGGCGACTTCGGCCGTGGGGTCGACGCCGAGGCCGGCGCGCGGGTGACGATCACGGGCAGCGCGCTCGTCGGCAACAGCGACGCGGCCCTCTTCGCCAGCGGACGCGGCACCGTCGTGGACCTCACGGGCACCGAGCTCTCCGACACCGTGCCGGCCGGCGACGGGGAGTTCGGCCGCGGGATGACGGTCCAGGACGGCGCGCAGGTGACGGCGACCGGGTGCTCCTTGTACGGGAACGCCGCCAGCGGCATCCACGTCGACGGCGACGGTTCACAG
>JAYVAS010000683.1:0-5749 GCA_043750895.1 Pseudomonadota bacterium | reverse complement strand
CGTCATTCCACGCAGCGCCGCCGAACGGCACCCTCTTCGGAGGTGCGAGATGGCAAGGCGTCGTGACCAGCAACTGCTTGACGAGGTCGGGCGCCGAATCCAGCGGCTTCGATCAGCGCGCGACATGACCCAGCGGCAGCTCGCTGAAGCGATCGGCGTCGAACCCGAGAGCATCTCGCGCGCCGAGACCGGCGCGATCTCGCTTTCGCTCTCCAACATCGCGAAGGTCGCCGAGGTGCTGTCCGTGACCGTTGCCGACGTTGTGGACTGCGCCCGCCCTCAACCGCCCCCGCCCGCGCCCGCGTCGGATGAGCAGGAGTTGCTCACGACGTTCTGCCGCCTCGACGCCATTGGTCGGAAGGCGGCGCTCGGGGCCGTCAGGGGGATCGCCCAGGCATTCGCGGGCGCCACGCCCTGACGGCAGGGCGTGGCGCCGTGCACCGCCATCCGGCGCGCGGTACCCAGCCGCATGAACCCCATCACCCTCGGCGTGCTCCTCGCCCTCGGCGCCGCCGCCAGCTTCGGCATCACCACCCCGCTCATCCAGCGTTTCGGACAGGGCCTCGGCCCGTTCACGATCGCGGCCCTGCTCTACGCCGGGGCATCCGGGCTCGCGGTGGTGGTGGGCCGAACGGCCAATGAGGCCCCCGTCGCGCGCGTTCACGTCCGCCGCCTCGCATTCGTCGCCCTGTTCGGCGCGTTCATCGCCCCCGTGCTCCTCGCTCTCGGCCTGCGGGCCACCAGCGGAACCAGCGCGTCGCTCCTGCTCAACCTCGAAGCCGTGTTCACCGTCGTGCTCGGCGCCCTCGTGCATCGGGAGCCCGTCGGCCGCCGTGTGGTCGCGGCCGTGGTGGTGATCGCGGCGGGTGGGGCCGTCGTGAGCCTCACGCCCGGCGAGGGGGCCGCCACGCTCCTCGGCTCGCTGCTCGTCGCCGGGGCGACGTTGGGGTGGGCGCTGGACAACACGTTGTCGCGGCCGCTCTCCGAGCTGGACCCTGGGCAAGTCGTGGCGGGAAAGGGGGCGATCGGCGCGTCGCTCTCCTTCGCGCTTGCGCTGGTGTTTCGCGAGCCGCTCCCTGCGGTCGTGCCCGCTCTCGGCGTCCTGGCCTGCGGCGCGGTCGGCTACGGCGGAAGCCTGCGCCTGTACCTGCGGGCGCAGCGCATCCTCGGTTCGGCGCGGACTGGCTCGGTGTTCGCCGTGGCGCCGTTCCTCGGTGCGCTCGTGGCGCTCGCGCTCGGCGAGCCGTTCGGGGGCGTCGCGACGGTCATCGGCGGAGGGCTCATGGCGCTCGGCGTGTACCTCCACCTCACCGAGTCACACGAACACGATCACGAACATCCGGTATTGACCCACGACCATCCGCACCGCCACGACGACGGCCACCACGACGATCACACCCACGACAGCCTCGCCCCGGGCACGGTCCACGCCCACCCGCACACCCACGCGCCGCGGGGGCATCGGCACGCCCACGGTGAGGACATCCACCACCGGCACCACGGGTAGGGCGCGCGCGAAGTTGACGGGGAAGGGGGAAGGTACTATCGGCGATGGTACGTTACCACGAGGGCGCCGTGCTCAACCAATCCCACCGCCGAATCCGCGCGCAGCTTTCAGCCCTCCTGGTCACCATGTCCCTGAGCCCCGGCTGCGTGAACGTGACCGGATCGGGCGTGCCGGACCTCGTCGTGGAGGACTCGGACACGGCGCCCGTGGGAATGCAGTGTCCGGAGTATTCGGGGCTCGCCGGGCCACGGGTCGCGGACTACCGGTACAACGCGGAGCAGGCGGCGCTCGTCGGAGCGTTCAACTGGGAGGAGACGAGCTTCCCACTCACGCCGACTGCGATCGAGGTCGGGGTGCTCATCGTGACGAAAGGCGACCTCGAACTCGATGGGTTCGACAGGTACCACATCACGACTCGAACGGACGGGTATTGCGACGAAACTGGGTACTGGATCACGGCGTTCGACAACCAGAACGTCTACAGCTTCGACGGCGTGGAGACGACGAAGTGGACCGAGACCACCTACAGTCCTCCCCTCCTTTCGCTGCCCGCGGGGGTGGAGCCGGGCGACACATGGACCGCCGAGCTGACGAGCCATGCGGTGTACTCCGACGCCGCTGAACAGGACTACACGGTGACCCTCGAGTACTCGGCGCTCCGCTTCGAGACGATCGAGGTCCCGGGCGGGAGCTTTCCTACTCTGGTGGTCGAGCGCGCCCATCCCGTTCATCCTCTGGAGATGTGGCTCGACCCGACCGTTGGGATGGTGGCGAGCAGCACGACCGAGCTGGTCTCGCACATCGAATACTGACTGCGCCGGAGTGCGCCGAGCGCGGCCGGTGAACTGCGCCCACCCGCACACGCACGCGCCTCGGGGGCATCGGCACGCCGGTTCACGCTGGCGGACCCGGCGCTCGTGCCGATGGCCGAGATCGTCCACGACATCGACCTCAAGGACGGGAAGTTCGGTCGCACCGAGGCCGCCGGGGTGGCGATGATG
Source organism: Pseudomonadota bacterium (assembly GCA_043750895.1). Taxonomy (GTDB): domain Bacteria; phylum Myxococcota_A; class UBA796; order UBA796; family SXON01; genus JAYVAS01. Next base: position 3,241 of record JAYVAS010000683.1, on the reverse strand, counting down.
GTGGACGCCATCGCCGCGGCCCATCCGGACGACGAGGCGCGCCTTGCGCGAGCGAGCGCGTTGTTCGACGATCTGGTCGTCGGCCTCGCGGCGGGTTGAACGCTACGCGTTCACTTCGCGAGGACGGCCAGCGCGTCGATGTCGGCACTGATCGCGTCGAGGGCAACCTTGGCGCCAGCCTGATCTCCCTTCACGAACCTCGCGAGGAGGCTATTGGTCTGCTGCTGGATGTCGAGGGACTTCGCCGCGATCGTGGTCCTCGCCTCAGTGGGGAGCGCCGCGCCCTTGCCGGGGGCAGCGTCGGCGAGGTCCCACAAGGCCTGCACGCTCGCGAGCACTTGATCCGCCTTGCCGGACTTCAGCGCGCCTCCGGCGACGGCGTGCTGCGCCCGGAGCGATGCCACCACGCCCGGGAAGGTGGCCGGAATCGGCGTGCCCGGAGGGGAATACCCGCCGTCTCCGTGGCCCTCGGGCCCATGTGCGTAGGCGGGGGGCACCGCGAGGGAGCACAGCAGGATCAGCAGGAGGTGTCGAGACATGCGGGCTCCGAGGGCAGAACAGGGGACGCGGCAAGGTGCCGCTTGACGGCGTCTTACTATCCACGATAGTATCCGAGGGTCAAGGAACCCGCCTGGGCCACCGTCCACATCGCTACGACACGTTGTCGCCCCGGCGACCGGTCATGGCGTTGTTCATGCTGGTGGCCCTCCTGCTGGGCATCGTGCAGGACTCGGCCTCGCGCGCCGACGCCGCGCACACCCACGTCGTCTGCCCCGAGCACGGGGAGCAGCTCCACGCCGACGCCAACGTCGCGCCAGAGACCGAGCGGCGAACGACCGAGATCAGGAGCCTTGCTGCCCAGGAGCACGGCCTCGGTTGCACCCTTGCCCTCTTCGCCAACGCCCGAGCCGATCAGCTCCTGCCGGCGCCGCCGAGCGTCGATGTGGTGGTGGAATGGACCGTCCTCCCCGCGCGGACATGGACGGACTTCGCCTTCGCCACGCGGCGGGACCGCCTCGAATTCGCCCCGAAGACATCGCCTCCACAGGCTTGATCCCCGGTTTTTCGTACCGCTGATCAATCCCCTGATTCTGGAGTCCCCATGTTCTTCCCTTTCGCCCTGTGGGCGGGGCTGGCGCACGCGACCGATCCGGTCGAGGCGCAACCTCCGCCCGAACCTGCCCCGCAAGCGGCACTCCCTCCCGATGTCCCGCTGTCCCTCGAAGCCCGCGTCGCCGCGCTCGAGGCCGAGCTGAAGGCCCGCGACGAGGCGGACTTCCAGAAGGAGGCGGAGGCGCTCGCCGCGTCCAATCCGCCACCGCAGAATTCGGGCGGCGCCCCCTCGCTGTTCCCGCTCAACCCGAGCCTCACCGCCTTCGGCGACGTGATCGGCCAGCTCGGCGTCGATGGCGAGGGCAACGTGATGCCCGGCTCGACGATGTACTTACGCTCCCTGGAGCTGGACATCCGGGCCGCGGTGGACCCCTTCGCCAAGGCCGCCGCCGTCATCGCGTTCGAGCAGGAGGCCCCGCCACTGGACGGCTCCGCAGCCGCCGGGGAATTCGAGGTCGCGCCGGAGGAGGCGTACATCGATCTGGTGGCGCTGCCCTGGAGGCTCAGCGGCCGGGTGGGCAAGTTCAAGCAGCCCTTCGGCCTGATGAACCGCACACACCCCCACGACCTGCCGTGGGTGGACGTCCCGACGGCGATCGAACTGCTCGCGGAGGAGGGGTACAACGACACCGGCGCCACGCTCTCCTGGCTGGTTCCGGCTGGGCCCCTCGGGATCACCGTGACCGGTGGCGCGCTGAGCGGTGACCCGTTCGAGGGGGGCGTCCCCGATGCCGCCCTGGCGGGCCTCGGGCGCGTAGAGGTGTTCGGGAACGCCGGCTCCGTCGATATTGGCGTGGGCGCCAGCGCGGTGCGGCACTTCGGCGTGGGCGAGCAGGCGCTCGGGGGCGACTTCAGCTTCCGTTACCGCCCGTCCACACGAATGAGTGTCGTGGTGCTCGCCGAGGCCATCCGCTCGATGGACGGCACGCTCGGCGGCTACGCCGCGCTGCAGGTGCAGCCGAGCCGTTCGATCTACGTCGGCCTGCGCGAGGACATCCTCGACGGCGACCTTCAACACAACCTCTTCGTCTCCTACTACACGAGCGAGTTCCTCCGCATGCGCATCGGCGGCGGCTACGCCTCCGCCACGCAGACCGTGGACGCGCTCGCCCAACTGACCTTCGTCTGGGGCTCCCATCCCATCGAGCCCTGGTGGGTGAACAAATGATCGCGCTCCTCTTCCTCTTCTGCTCCAACGCCTTCGCCCTCGAAATCGTCTGCACCCTCCCCTGGCTCGGGGATGTCGCGCACCGCGTCGCTCCCGACGCGAAGGTGACGACGCTCGCCCGCGGGACGGACGATCCGCACTTCCTGTCACCCACGCCCGCGCTGATGGCTCGGGTGTCCAACGCCGACGTGTACGTCGAGAACGGAATGGGGCTGGAGCTCTGGTCCGAAAAGCTGCTCGACAGCGCCGGAAACCCGAAGATCCGGCCGGGCCAGTCCGGCTACGTCAAGGCGACGAACGGGATGACCGTGCTGGAGATCCCGACCGACCTCAGCAAGGCCAAGGGTGACCTTCACCCCGCAGGGAACCCGCACGTCTGGCTCGACCCGCTGAACACCCCGGTCGCCGCCGACAACATCGCCGCCGCCCTCAGCCGCGTCGATCCCGCGAACGCCGCGACGTACACGGCCAACGCCAAGGCGTTCCGGGTGAAGATCCAGGAGGCCACCTTCGGCGCCGATCTCGTGGCGTTCATGGGTGGGGACCTGCTCACCCGGCTCGCTCAGTCAGACAAGCTCAACGAGTTCCTGGCGTCGAAGAACCTGAGCGGGCGCCTCGGTGGCTGGCTCCAGAAGGGAGCTTCCCTGAAGGGAAAGCCGATGGTCTTCTACCACAAGTCCTGGCCGTACTTCATCAAGCGTTTCGGGATTCGCGATGTGGGCTACGTCGAGGACCGGCCCGGTATCGCGCCCACGGCAGCCCACCGGGACGAGCTGCTCGGACTGATGAAGGTCAATTCGGTCAAGGTGGTGGAGGTCACGACGTACTACGACGATCGCATCCCGAAGCTGCTGGCCGAGGCCACCGGCGGGCGCGTGGCGAAGGTGGCGGGTGATGTCGGCGGCACGCCTGAGGCCAGCGACTACTTCGCGCTCATCGATTCGATTGTGCTGGCGTTCT
>JAYVAS010000682.1:0-20068 GCA_043750895.1 Pseudomonadota bacterium | reverse complement strand
CTCAAGGACCCCGCCGAGATCTTCTCGGGGCGCAGCGCGCTGCCGCTCTCCAGCATGCGGGAAGACTCCCCCGAGGCGGTGAATATCCGCGCGCTGGGGAAGGCCGTCCTCAAGAGCCTCGGCAAGGGCTCGGCGACCGAGATCGCGCTCGCCGACATCGCCGACCCCACCGTCATGTTCAGCGGCATGCCGCTGAACGGGGATGGCATCGTCCCCGCCGACTCCGCGAGCGATCCCGACCTCAAGGCCGCCATCGCCGACATCTGCGCGACCGTCGGTGGTGACACCGACCGCGGTGGCAAGCCGGGCGCGTCGGCCGCCAAGACCGAGGCGTTCTACGCGGCGTGCGCCGAGTTCGCCGCATGGCACGGTCGGCTCGCCGCCGAGGGCGCCACGCTCACCGCGCTCGGCGCCGACACCGCCGCCGCCAGCGCCGCCCTCGCCGCGGTCGCCCCCAAGGTGGAGGACTTCTTCGCCCGCGGTCGCCTCGCCGCCTTCGATGCCCGCAGCGTCGGGGCGCTCAACCGCGACGAGGCCGAGTTCGGCGCCATCGCCGGCCGGGTCCTCTCGGGAGACGGCAGCGACCTCGAGTCGTTCCCGCTGGCGCACGTCGCCGCCGGGCGCGCGCTCCCCCTCACCGAGGGCGTGAACCCCGCCTGGAGCGCCCGCGTCGCCGCGTTCCACGCGGCCGTCGTGACCCCGCTGCTCGGCGCTCGTACCGAGCTGACCGCCGCCGATTGGAACACCGTCAAGAGCGCGCTCGCCCCCTACGCGGCGTGGGCCGGTGCCCCGGGCGGCGCGGCCGTCGCGAGCCTCGGCGCCGATCGGATCAGCGCCCTGCTCGCCGGGGACACCAAGACCCGGCTCCTCACGCTGATCGCCGAGGACGAGGCCGTTCGGCCCCAGGCCGAGGCCCTCGGTCAGGTCGAGCGGCTGGTCCGCTACTACACCCAGCTTGGGCGCCTGCTCCGCAACTTCGTCAACTTCAGCGCCTTCTACGGGCGCCAGGAGCGGGCGATCTTCCAGGCCGGGACTGTCTACTTCGACCAGCGCAGCTGCGATCTGGTGCTCCGCGTGCAGGACGCCGGGCGCCACGGGTCGATGGCCAGCCTCGCCGGGGCCTGCCTCGTCTACTTCGACTGCGTGCGGCGGAGCGACGGCAAGCACCTGACCGTGTGCGCCGCCGTCACCGACGGCGACAGCGACAACATCATGGTGGGGCGGAACGGCGTCTTCTACGACCGCGCCGGCCTCGACTACGACGCCCAGATCACCAAGATCGTCAGCAACCCGATCAGCATCCGGCAGGCGTTCTGGTCTCCCTACAAGAACTTCATCCGCGGCGTCGAAGAGGCGGTGGCGAAGCGCGCCGCGGCCGCCGAAGCCGAGTCCAACGCCCGGATGAGCGCAGCCGCCGAGGCCACGGCCCAGGCCGACAAGGCCGCCGCCCCTCCCGCGCCGCCCAAGCCGATGGACATCGGCACCGTGGCCGCGATCGGCGTCGCCGTGGGCGGGATCTCGGCCGTGCTCGGCGTCGTCCTCCAGACCTTCTTCGGGCTGGGGATGTGGATGCCCATCGGGATCCTCGGGCTGATGTTGCTGATCTCCGGGCCCTCGATGCTCATCGCGGCGCTCAAGCTGCGGCGCCGCAACCTGGGTCCGATCCTCGACGCCGACGGATGGGCCGTGAACGCCCAGGCGAAGATCAACATCCCCTTCGGGAAGTCACTCACCAGCCTCGCGGCGCTCCCCCCGGGCTCTTCGCGGGACCTGCGGGACCCGTACGCCCAGAAGGCGTCTCGGTGGCCGTACGTCATCGTGTTCCTGCTGATCGTCGGCGCCGTCGCCTTCGCCTGGTACGCGAAGCAGACGGCCGACCGCGAGGCTGCCGAGGCCGCCGCCGCTGCCGAGGCTGCCACCGCGCCGGCGGCGCCCGCCGCTCCGGCGGCGCCCGCGGCCCCGTAGCCGCGGCGATCCGCTTCGGCCATCGTCGACCCGTCGGCTCACACGTTGCCGGCGGGGCAGACCCCCGACCCGGTGGATAGTCGCTGTCGATGGACGGGACGCGTACCTGGAGTTGCTGGAGAGTTACCGGTAGGGGCGGCGCCTGCGCAGGAGGGACGCGCCGATCCAGCCGAGCGGCAGGACGGAGGCGGCGCCCGACCCGCAACCACAACCGTCGGTGTCGTCGGCCGGGTCGCCGGTGTCCCCGGGAAGCGCGGCGCAGGATCCCTCCGTGTCGTCCCCCAGCGGGGCCCCGGTGTCCCCGCATCCGCCACCACACTCCTCGGGCAGGACCGCGAGGGGCCCGCCGTTGCCCTCGTAGCTGATCGGGAGCTGGTCCCAGTCGCCCCAGCAGTCGTCCGCGACCGAGGCGCGCAACCACCCGTCCGTCTCCGTGCAGACTACGCTGCCCAGATCGAAGGGGCCCACCGTCACCACCTCCCCGGGCGCGATCTCGACACCCCCCATCGTGGCGAGGACCTCCGACTCCCCCCGCCCGAGGGTGACAGTGACGTCCCGCGCCACCTCGCTCCCCATGTTGCCGACGTAGGCAAAGACCCGGTACGGCCCGTCGCAGACCTGGCAATCGGCGAACCAAGAGCTGGCCCCGTTGAAGCTGGCGTCCGGCCCGGTGCATTGTTGGGCGTAGGCGGGGGGAGGTGTCAGATCCACCTCGTCGCAGGTCTGCAATTCGAAGCAGTAGCTGGGTTGGATCCAGGCCAGCTCATCGGGGTCGAAGCCGTGTGCCTCTCCCCAGGCATCCAACTCTGGTGACACCACGTCCGGCAACCATGCGCCGTTGTCCTGGTCGCGGAGGCGGCAGACGAGGCCGGGGTCGTCCTGGGCCACGAGGTGGGCGACGGCACAACGGACCCCCCGATGGTCCTCGAAGATGGGAGCCCGCACACCGGCGCCCCGGAAGGACCGGGAAGGGACCTGGGACCGCTCCCGGGACTCGACCGGCCCCAGGGGACGCGGAAAGACCCCTGCCGCCGCGTAGGCCCGCAACGCCCGGATCAGGCGGGTACGACCCGCGGCCCGGACAGGGTCGAGCGAGGGAACCCGCCGCGACCCGAGGGTCGTCGCCACATGGAACAGGTGGGCTTGAACGGGGAGGTCGGGCATCGGAGCCTCCAGGGGGGAAGGAGCATAGATGCTTCCTGGCGGACCCGCATCCCCGCCCGCTCCCCGAGCCGGGCCACGTCCGGAAAGCCCCGGCCCCGATCCGCCCCGCCATCGCGGCCGCCGCCCTGCGCGGCGTGACCTTCGGGGTGGTGGCGGTGGCGATGGGCCTGGGGGCCGCGCTGCTCGCGTGGCAACACCTCCGTTGGTTCCGGGCCGATCGGGCCGCGCGGATCGGTTGGGTCTCCGTCCTTCTTGGCGCCGTGGGCGGAGGGCTCATTGCGGGAATCGCGTCGTTCTTCGCAGCGACCGTGCCCCGATACCGAGGGCGTCCCTGGACCTCGCCCTGCACCGCGGCCACCGCCCGCCCAATAGGCCCGCCGGCCGCCCGGCCCCTCGGCTGCCCGCCCCTGCCGCCGGCCGACTCGTTACGATGACCGCCCACGCCCTCCCGCCCGCTCCGGTGAACCGATGCTTCGCTTCGTCCTCTTGCTCCTCGGCGGCCGCGTTCTGGCCGAGACACCCGCCGAAGGCGAGCGCCCGCCCGATGGGCCCGGGTTGAGCGTGAACGAGCTGCTGGCATCAAACGGATTCGCCGATCTCGATGCCCTGCTCCTGTCGCGCGGGATTCAGCCTGGCGCCCCGGGATTCCGAGTGATTTCCGTCTCGGGCGGGGTGACCGAGCCCCTCGCCGCCGCCGCGCTCGCGCAGCAGACGGCTGCCCTCCGGGCGTGCTGGAAAGCCGCCGCCACGCCGACCTCGGGAGACATCACCGTCACCGTGACCTTCAAAAGGAGGGGCCCTCCGTCGCGGGTGAGCGTCGACGCGGACACGGCCCAGCCGGGCACCATCTCCCCCTGCATCGTGAAGACCGCGCAGTCCGTCGACGCCAGCGCCTCCGGCACGGCCACCTTCCAGATAGGACTCTCCGCGCGCCTTCCGGCCGAACCGGTCCCGACCGGCCCGACGCCCGGCGTGCTGTACGGCTCCCTCGACAGTCGGTGATCGACATGGTGATCAAGCGCCGAATGAAGGAGCTCCGGTACTGCTACCAGCGGATACTTCGCGAGTTCCCCACGCTCGCAGGGAAGATCACGGTCAAGTTCATCATCGCCCCAGACGGTACCGTCGCGGCGGCGGCGACCAAGTCGACCACGATGAACAACCCCCAGGTCGAGGACTGCATCAACGGCCGGTTCCGGAAGATGCTCTTCCCGGAGCCGCGTGGCGGAGGCATCGTGGTCGTGACCTATCCGTTCATCTTCTCCCCGGGTTAGCCCCGCCGCTTCGGAGACGACGAGCCCGCCGGCGCCCGCTGCCGCCCCCCGTCTCCCACACCCCCCTCACCCCAACTCCGGATCCAGATCCTGCTCCCGCAGCATCCGGCGCCGGTCGTGCACCTGACTCGTGTCATGATCGACGAACAGCCCCTTGACCATGTCCGCGGCAACCTCGAGCTGTTTCCGCAGGCCCACCATCTTGGTGAGGTAGGCCCCCGCCCAGAGGTAGAAGGCAATGGTGCCCGACACCGGAATCCCCATGAAACTTGCCACCGTGGAGTGGGCGCCCAGGCCCACGAGGTACCCGAGGTCGGTGTAGCGCACCTCGGCCGGCTTGCCCTTTCCGAGGCCCGCGAGGATGTTGGCCGCCGCCACGCGCCCGGCCTGCATGGCACCCTGTGCCACCGTCGGCAGTAACAAACCGGTGGTGTCGAAGGCCTCGGCCACGTCCCCGATCGCGTACACGCCTTCGGTCACCCGGCACCCGGTGTCCACCTTCAGCCGCCCGCCACGCCCCACCGGCCACGGCCAGGGCATCTCCAGGGACTGTCCGCGGATGCCGGTGGTCCAGATCAGGGTGTGGGCGGGGATCACGCTGCCGTCGTCGAGGAGGATCTTCCCCGGTTCCACCGAGGTGACCTTACGGTTGAGGACGATGTTGACGCCCAGGCTGCGCAGGTGCGCCTCGGCCACCACGCTGTGCTCCGGCCGGAGTTGGCCCAGCAGGCGGTCCCCGGCCTCGATCATCTGCACCGAGACCAGTGATTGGTTGACGTCCGGGTACAGCCGTTTCATCGTGCTACGGAACATCGTCAGCACCGTGGAGCACACCTCAACCCCGGTGATGCCACCCCCCGCCACCACGACGGTCAGCAGACGTCGGCGCGCGTCGGCGTCCCGGGCCTGGTCGGCCTGCTCCCACATCTCGATGTGTGCATGCGCAGGCGGATGGCGTCGGCGATCGACTTGAACGGGAACGCCTGGTCTTCGGCGCCGGGGATCCCGAAGTAGTTGGTGGTGGATCCGGCGGCGATGACGAGTTGGTCGTACGCGAGGTCGATGCCGTTGTGCAGGTGCAGAACCCGCTGCTCGGCGTCCACGGACTTCACCTTGTTGCGCACGAAGCGGATGCCGCGGGGGATGCAGAACGCGCGCAGGGGGTACACGATGTGCCGCGTCTCCACCGCGCCGGTGGCGACCTCGGGCAACAGGGGATTGAACTGGAAGAAGTTCTCCTTGTCGACCAGGGTGAGCCTGACCCAGCCCTTCTTCACCGCCCGGGCGAGCAGACGGCAGACCTCGAGGCCGCCGAAGCCGCCCCCGACGACGACCACGTGCGGCGCCGCCACGCTCAAACCGCGCAGGCGCGGTTGGCGGCGAGGTTGGCTTCGGTGCCGGGGGGGTAGGGTGCGGTGTGGGCTTCGGCGTCGGCGATGAAGGCCGCAGCGTCGGCGAAGCGGAGCGCCGGGTTGCGGCCGATCTCCTCGGCGATGGTGCTCACCTGCCCGGTCCCGTAGTTGTGGGCCGGGTACACCCGGGTGTGGCCGGGGAGGTTCTTGAGCCGCTGGAGCGAGCGCCACGCCTTGCCGGCGTCGCCGCTGGGCAGGTCGGTGCGGCCAGCACCCCGAATCAACAACACGTCTCCGGTGAACACACAGTCGGCGACCGAGAGCGTCATCGAGTCCTCGGTGTGGCCCGGGGTGTCGATGACCTCGATGGGCAGGGCGCCCAGCGCCCAGGAGTCCCCCTCGGCGACGTGCTGGTCCACGCAGACCGCGTCCCCGCGCGCCGACATGATCATCTGGGCGCCGGTCAGCTCCTTGAGCGCCTTGGAGCCGGAGAGGTGGTCGGCGTGGGTGTGCGTCTCCACGGTGTACTTGAGGCTGAGCGCGTGGGTGCGCAGGGCGTCGAGGTAGGCGGGGACGTGATCGCGGACGGGGTCCACGATCATCGCCTCCCCCGTGGAGCGGTCGGCGACGAGCCACGAGAGGCACTCGCTGGTGGGGCCGTTGAGCTGCTCGATGAGGAGCCGGTCGTCGGCCGAGGCTGGCATCATGTCGTTGGCAGGGCCGGGCGCGGTGCCCTCCATCCAACGATCCGCGCAGCGCCCGCCCCAGTCGGCGGCGACGGCGCCCTTCTTGACCCGGTACCGACCGAGCCACTTGCGGTCCCGCACCCGCTGGACCATGTGGGCGAGCCAGTCCACTTCGGCCTCGGTGTTGTAGAGGCCCAGCGACGCCCGGATGGCGCCGGGGGTGTGGCCTTCCTCGGCGGTGTAGCCGCCCTGGTGGCGGAGCAGCTTGTCGGCATGCACATGGGCGCAGAAGCGGCCGTTACGCACCGCCAAGGCACCCTCTTCGCCCATGATCGCGGCGCCGAGCATGTCCGACACCCCCGCGATGTTGAAGGGCATGATGCCCACCCGTTCGCGCCAATTGGGCGGGCCGTACATGGTGACACCCTCGATGGCCGAGAGCTTCTTCCACGCGCGCTCGAGCAGCACCATCTCGTGTTTGCGCACGTTCTCCATGCCGATGTTCTGGAGGAAGCGCAGCGCCTCGGCCATGGCGATGACGCCGGGGATGTTCGGCGTGCCGCCCTGGTGGCGATCGGGGGCCTTGAGGTATTCCACCCCCGTGGAGGTGACGTTCGCGGCCGTGCCACCGCCGGGGATGTACGCAGGGGCTTCGTCCATCACGCTGCGCGGGCCGTAGAGGAAGCCGGCGCCGAAGGGGGCGTAGGCCTTGTGGCCGGCCGCGGCGAAGAAGTCGATGTGCTCGGGGTGATCGATGGGGAGGACGTCCACGGGGGCGTGGGCGAGGAGCTGGGCGCCGTCGACCACGATCAGCGCGCCGGCCTCGTGGGCGAGGCGGGCCATGGCGTGGATGTCCGGCATCCAACCTGTGACGTTGGCCGCCCCGGTGACAGCGACGAGCTTCACGTCGTTCGCGCGCAGCTTCCGGACGTAGTCCTCCATGTCCAACCGGCCCTCGGGGGTCAGGTTGATGCGGACCACGCTGTTCCGGCGCCGGTAGGGGAGGTCGTTGCTGTGGTGCTCCAGGTCGGAGACCAGCACCTTTCCGGGGCGGCTGGCAACGAGGTGAGCGACCAGATCCAACGCACCGGTGGTGTTGCCGGTGAACACCACACAGCTGTCCTCGAGGTTGCCACCGATGAACTCGGCGCACATCCGGTAGGCGTCCTCGAAGCGGACGGTGGCCTTCCTGGCCAGCTCGTAGCTGCCACGGTGCACGTTGGCATATTCGCTCTCGAGGAAGGTCACGTACGCACCCAACACCGTACCCGGCGGGTGGGTCGAGGCGGCGTGATCCATGTAGACGAGGGCACGCTCGGCGGCGCCTCCCACCGCGAGGCGGCGACCGGCGATGGCGAAGTCGTCCCGGATCGACTTCCAGGAGCCGAAGTCCACCGGTTTACGCGTCTCACCACGTTTGGTGCCGGCCACGGCGCGGTGGGCGTGCGGGGCGCAGGCCACCGGCAGGTTGAGGTGCCGCCAACGATCGAAGCCCCCGGCGAGCATCCGGACCCGGCTGTAGCCCATCCGCTGCAGCACGTCGGCCACCAGCGCGGCCCGGTTACCGGCGTCGCAATAGACGAAGACCTCGGTGGTGGGGTCGGGGATGACCTCGGCGATGTGTCGCTCCACCAGCCCGCGGGGGAGGACCACCGCCCCGGGGATGATGCCGTCCCGCGTCTCCTCGTGCTCGCGCACGTCGAGCAGCGTGGTGGCCCCGCCCCCCTCGAGCGCGTCCTTGAGGGCCCCCGAGTCGATCTCGGTGATGCGGGTGCGGGCGTCGCGACACAGCTCGTTGAAGCTCAACATGGCAATCTCCACGGAATCAGATGACCATCGACTCGGCGTGATGGAAGGGGCGATCGATAGAGAAGGCAGCGGTCGATACCGTTTCCCCACCGATGTCCACCGTCGGGACGGGGGCCCCCGCCTCGGCGAGGGCATGGCCGACGAGGGCCGTGTAGGGGCCGAACATCGCGCCATGACCCGAGAACCCGGCGAGCCGGATCAGGTTGGGGACGACCGGATCGTAGTCGAGGAATGGGTTGTGGTCGGGCGTGGTCCCATAGTAGCCGCCAGTGGTCGCGGTGATGCCGGCGAATTCGCCCAGGGCCGGGATCACCTCCGCGAGGGAGGCCCAGGTTTCGTAGGCGGCGCTGTCGGGGCCGGACTTGTGGAAGAAGTGGTCTTCGATGCGGTCCTGGTCGTCGTAGCTGAAGGCGAGCTCCGGCTTCGCGTCGTGGGCCCAGCCGGTCAGGAGGCTCTCGCGGTTCTCGGGGCGGGCGTAGGCCCCGTTGGGGCTGATCACGAGCGGCATGGCCGCCAGCGTCTCGGCGGTCATCGAGCCGCCCCGCTGCACGAACCAGAGGTAGCGCTTGAGCGGCTGAATCGGGAGCACCAGGGCGCCGAGGATCTCGGCCGTACGCGGCGACCAGGCGTTGGTGGCGTCCACGTAGACGTCGGCGCCGAAGTCCCCCTTCGGGGTGCGCACCGCGGTGATCCGGCCATTCTGGTGCGTGGCGCCGGTGACCGGGGCGCCCTGCACCAGCGTGGCGCCCAGTCGGAGCGCGGCGGCGATGGCCTCGTTGTAGACCGTCTCGGGGCGGAGGAAACCATCGGTCGGGCACCACGTCCCGCCCAGCAGCAGGTGGCGGTCGACCCAGGGAAAACGGTCGGACAAGGCGGCGACATCCAGGGCCTCCACCTCGGCGAGGCCCCACGATTGCTGGTTGGCCACCCGGCGCTGGGCGAGCTCCCAGCTCTCGGCGAGGTTGTGGAGGAACAGGTACCCGTTCTGCACGATGGGGACGGTGTCGCCGCCCACCTCGGTGGGGAAGCGGCGGTAGAAGTCCACCGCGTAGCGCATGCCCACCACCGTCTCACGCGTGGAGAACTGCTGACGGATGCCGGCCGCGGTGCGAGACGACGAGCCGGCGCCGACGTGACGGGCCTCGAGGATGGTGACCCGCCACCCCGCCCGGGCGAGCCGCCACCCGAGCAGCGAGCCCGTGATTCCGGCGCCGAGGATGACCGCTGAGCGGGGCATGGGCCGGACGCCTAAGCCGACCGGGCGGGCGCGTCAGCGGCGGGGCGTCAGCGGGGGGTGAAGATGTCGGGACCGGGTGGCTCAGAACTGGAAGTAGATGAAGTCCGCCGCCGTCATCCGGACGAACAAGAACAGCAGCAGGGCGAAGGCGGCCCACGCCGTGGTCTCCACCGGGAGCCGCCAGGCGGAGGCCGACAGCCGCGGCAGCACCACCCGCTCGACCCACAAGGCCGCGATCAGGAACGCCGCGCCGGCGAGCGTGACCGCGCCGACCACCGTGGCGGCGACGGCGTCGTCGGGCCCCACCGCCAGCGGGTTGCTGGTCAGGACGCGGGCGATGCGGGCCAGGTCGGGATCCCGGAACAAGAGCCAACCGACCACGGTGAAGCCGAACATGGCGACGACGGCGGCCGCGTGACCAGGGAGCGACGTGCGGAGGGCCTTCGGGACCCGCGGCTTCGCCAGCCGGTAGAGCACCAGCAGGACGCCGTGGTAGACCCCCCAGATCACGAAGTTCCAGGCGGCGCCGTGCCAGAGGCCGGAGAGCGCCATGGCGATCAGGGTGGCCCGGGTGGCGGCCCAGAAGCCCCCGCGGGAACCGCCGAGGGGGATGTAGAGGTAGTCCCGAATCCACGTGGAGAACGAGATGTGCCACCGCCGCCAGAAGTCGGACGGGTCGACCGCGAGGTACGGGTGGTCGAAGTTCTTCATCAGCTCGAAGCCGAGCATCCGCGCCGTTCCCCGCGCGATGTCGGTGTAGCCCGAGAAGTCCGCGAGGATCTGGACGGTGAAGCCGAGGGTCGCCGCCCACACCAGCAGGGGCGACGGATTGGACAGGCCGAAGACCTTGTCCACGTAGGGGGAGATGGTGTCGGCCACGACCACCTTCTTCGTCGCGCCCCACAGGGCGAGGCCCAGTCCGTCGCGCACCCGCGCCCAGTCGAAGCGCCGGTCGGTCTCGGCCTGCTCGAGCAGGTTTCCGGCACGTTGCACCGGCCCGGCCACGAGGTGGCTGAACAGGCTGACGGCGAGCAGGTAGTCGACGACGTTGCGCCGAGGGGCGATCTCGCCCCGGTACACGTCGATGGTGTAGGCCATCGATTGGAAGGTGTAGAACGAGATCCCCGCGGGGAGGATGAGGCCGAGCGGAAGCAATCCGGCCTGGATGCCCAGCGCTCCCAGCGCCGCGTCCACGTTCACCACGAAGAAGTCGAAGTACTTGTAGTACCCGAGCAGGCCGAGGTTTCCGACCAGGCTGAGGGTCAGGATCCAACCCCTCCGGTGGGGAAACCGCTCCATCCCCAACGCCGCCCCGAAGTCCAGCAAAGCGGTCGCGTACATGAGCACGAGCCAGAAGGGGTGGATCCACCCGTAGAACACGGCGCTGGCGACGGCCAGGAACAGGTTCTGACCGGCCCGCCACGGGATCGCCCAGTAGACGACGAAGACGATGGCCATGAAGGCCAGGAACTCGGTCTGGACGAAGCTCACGGGGTGCCCTCCGTGTCGCCGGGAAGGGCGGGGCGGGCGTCGCGCAGGGAGAGCTCGTGGAGCAGGACCCACGTGCCGCGGGTCGCGGTGACCCGCACGCCGAGGGGCTGGTCGGGGACCGCGCCGACCGGGTACGGGCGCGCCACCGGCCCGGCGGCGATCGCGGCGCCGGGGATCTCCCACCCGCCCACCACCCGGTCACCGTCGAGCAGGTCGACCCGCACCGTTCCCGCGTCGCCGAACACCGCGCCGACGACCCGGAGCTCCGCGGGCGGCCCACCCAGGCGCCGCCAACCTTGACGGTCCATGGGCCAGCTGAGCGAGGTGTCCGGGTAGACCCAGGTGCCGCGATCGCAGCGGCCCGCCTCGTCCAGACGTGCAGTCAGCGTCGCGCCTTCGGGCGCCTTCCGGCCGGGCGCCGCGAGGAGCAGTCCGCCGGCGACGTGGCGCCAGGTGCCGTCCACGCGCAGCCCGCTGTCGGGGCGGTGCGAGAGCGGTTTGCCGTTCGCGGCCAGCTCGACGGGAGAACAATCCGCGTAGCCCGCGGCGATCAGCGCGTCGTCGGCGACGGCGTCGAGCCCGGGGAGCGGCAGGAAGCGGCTCCGGTCGCGGGTCTCGACGGGACCGGGCACGAGGGCGGGGGGCGCTCCGGCCCGGGTGGCACGCCCCGGGAGGACCTGCACGCCGGGCGCGGGGCCGCCGAGCAGCCGCGTACGGGCCGGGCCGGCGCCGATCTCGAGCCGCTCGACGAGCAGCCAGGGTCCATCCGCGGGGGAGCTGAGCTCGACGATCCAGGGCCCCGACGGGCCCTGCCCCTGGAGGGTGCCGAGGACGAAGGCGGCGCCGACAAGCGGGGACTCGGTGACGGCTCCCTCGAGATCGACCACCCGGAGCACGCCGCCCTGCGTGCCGGGGACCACCACGCGCCCCTGCGAGGCGACCACGAACGCGCCCCGCTCGGCATCCCAGGGGTTGGCAAAGCTCCACCGGAGCGTGGTGCCCGGGTACACCCACCAGGCCTCGGTGGCGCCGTTCCGGAGCGGCAGGGCGGGGTCGGCGTCGACGGACCAGTGGTGCTCGGCGGCGGCCTGGTCGGTGGCGGTCCACCGGAGGCCGTCGGCGGCGTGCGTCGACGCACCGACGCAGGGTCCGAACGTGGCGTCCCGCGCCGCGTGCGGCGTCAGCGGGATCCCGTCCTGAAGCACGCGAATCGGGGAGAGGGCGCCGGGCCCCCGGAGGGTCAGCGCCGCGTCGGAGAGCGCCTCGAGGCCGGGGAGCGCCGCGTGGAACGCGCAGGGGTACCGGCCGATGCGTCGGGGGGTCACGGCGAAGATGGGGCCCACGCCGGTTCGGGAGACCCCGGTGGGATCGAGGGGGGCGACGGCCTTGGGGAGCGGATCGGGCCCGAGGGGATCCAGCCCGGTGAGGGCGGCGGCGAGGGCCGCGGTGAGTCGGGCGCGGCCCGAGCTGCTCATGTGCGCCCGATCCTTGAAGTCGGTCGGTCCCAGCGCCAGCCCGGACAGATCGACCCAACCGGCGCCAGCTTCGTTGAGCGTCGCGACCAGCTCGCTGAGCAGCGCGCGCTCCGCGGCGTCCGCGCCGTCCGTCCGCATCGGCGCGCGGGCGAAGACGATCCGGGCGCCGTGCGCGTGGACCAGGGCGACCAGGTCCGGAATCAGCGTCTGCTCGATCGACCGCGCTCCGGAGACCCCCATCGAGACGGACCCGCTGGTGTCGACGATGGGGCCGACGCCGACGCGCTCCGTCTGCGTGGGGGTGGCGTCCGCGCCGAAGAGGCGTTCGAGCGCCGGTGCGGCGAGCGCTTCGCCCCGGGCCGTGACCGGTTCGGGGCCTGGGGGCCCGAGCAGCCAACCCACCGCACCGTTGCGCAAGCCGTCCATCAGGGCGGTGTGCAGGTCGGTGCGGCGGCGCCGGGCCTGGTCCAGCCAGCCTGCCCCCCCGGCGCGGCCGAAGACCTTCTTCCCGAGGACCGGGTCGTCCTGGGCGCCGAGCTGGTCCTCCACCCGGGCGCGGTCACGGGCGCTCTCCAGCGTGGTGGCGAGGAAGTGGTCCGCCGAGCCGTACACCAGGATCAGCGCGGGGGTGTGCCCGGCGTCGTAGACTCGCCGCTTGAGGATCGCGTAGAACGCGGGGGAGGTCGCGCCCGTCACGCTCAGGTCGACCAGATCGCCGCGTCGCAGGCCCAGGGCGCGGCTCAAGGCGTCCCGATCGATGTCCGAGTGGACCTTGCTGTTCCCGAGCACCACCACCCGCCCGGTCTGTCCGGCGAGGCGCGCGTCGAGGACGTTCGCGGTGGCGGAGGGCGGGCGCTCCACGGTCGTGGCCTGACCGAGCCAGCCCAGCACGCCGGCCAGCAGGGCGAGCGGGAGGATGACGGCGAGCAGTCGGGGCAGGGCGGTGGAGACCACGGTGTTCGAGCCTACCATTGGCGCGGCGACGCCTCCCGGTGCGCCGTCGGTCGCTGCGCCGCCCTCGCACGCCCGGTTCGGGAACGTTGACCCGTTAAGGGCCGGGGATGGACGACCAGACGTTCAACTCCCTCCGCGCCGCGCTCCTTGCGTCTCCCGACAATGGCGCGCTCCTCGGGGTGTTGCTGGCGGCCTGTCGCACCCGGAAGGACCCTGCCACGGGGCTCGGGTTGCTCGGCGATCGCGGTCCCGAGACCTTGTCCGCCCCGGACCGCGTGATCGCCGCGCGCCTGTTGGTGGAGGCCGGGCAGAACGAGCGCGCGAGCGTCTTCTACCGGAGCGCCGTCGCCGAGAGCCCCACCCTCGAGGACGCCGACCTCGGCGCCCAGATCCTCACCTCGGTCGAGTTCACCCCGGAAGGCCCGCGGCTGAAGGTGCTGCGCTCGGGGAACACCGAGGGGTCGGTCGACCCCGCGGTCCTCTTCGACGCGCCGCGGGACCGGGTCACCTTCGCCGACGTCGGGGGGCTCGACGCCCTCAAGGAGAACATCCGCCGCCGGGTGATCCTGCCGCGTCAGAAGCCCTCCCTGTTCGAGCGCTTCCGCAAGAAGGTCGGCGGTGGGGTGCTCCTCTATGGCCCCCCCGGCTGCGGCAAGACGCTCATGGCGCGGGCGACGGCCGGGGAGTGCGACTCTGCCTTCCTCGCCGTGGGCATCTCCGATGTCCTGAACATGTACATCGGGGAGTCTGAGCAGAAGCTCAAGGCGCTCTTCGACAAGGCGCGCGCCGCGGCCCCGGCGGTGTTGTTCTTCGACGAGGTCGAAGCCCTGGGCGGGCGCCGGCAGCACAACCACGGCCCGGCGATGGCCAACCTGGTGAGCCAGTTCCTCTCCGAGATGGACGGGTTCTCCTCCCGCAACGAAGGCGTGTTGATCCTCGGCGCCACCAACGTGCCGTGGGCGGTGGATCCGGCCTTCCGGCGGCCGGGCCGCTTCGACCGGGTGTTGTTCGTGCCGCCCCCGGACCGGGTGGCGCGGGAGACCATCCTGAACATCCACCTGCGGGCCCGCCCGGTCGAGGGGGTGGACGTGCGGGCGCTCTGCGACAAGACCTCGGGCTGGTCGGGCGCCGACCTCGAGAACCTCGTGGAGACCGCCGCCGACCTCGCGATCGCCGAGTCGATCGACATGGGCAAGGAGATCGCCATCCGGCAGTCCCACCTGCTGGCGGCGCTCGGCGAGCTGCGGCCGACCACCTCCGAGTGGCTCGCGACCGCCCGGAACTACGCCCGCTACGCGAACGAATCGGGCCAGTACGACGAAGTTCTCGCGTTCCTCGAACAGCACGGCAAACGCTGATGGCGTCGAGCTATCGCCTGCCGGACGAGCCGCGTCCGAGCGGCCTCGTCCGCTTCTCGGTGGACCCCATGTGGCCGCTCCTGGCGGTCATGCTCGCCGGCCCGTGGCTCTCGTGGACCTGGTTCGTCTTCAACGCGTGGGCACTCGGCTCGGCGAGCCGGGTCCGCGAGTCGGTGTACGCGGTCGGGGGGTTCCTGGGCGGGCTCGTCCTCTACGTCCTCATCCTCGTCCTCCTCGCCGGGTTCTCCCTCCCCGACGGCTGGGTGCCGTACCTGGTCACCCTGCTCACCATCTGGAAGATCGGGGTCAGCTACGCGATCCTCCGCCTGCAGCGGCAGGGCTTCGAGCTCTTCGCCTGGTACGGCGGCAAGCCGCTCAACGGCGCGTGGCTGTTGTTCGCCGGTTTCCTGCTGCGAAGCCGGGCGGCCGGCCTCTTCGGCGAGCTCGCTGCGGTGCTCCTGTGAGCGCGCTGGGTCACCGGCTGCGCGCCGCCGCCCTGATGCGCAGCGGACGGGTCCATGCCGCGGTGGACGCCTACTGCGCCGCGCTCGCCTTGGAGCCCGAGGATGCCGACACCCACGCGCTCCTCTCGATGGCGCTGCTGGCGGCGCGCCGCCTCGGAACGGCGCGGATCGAGGCCGAGCTGGCGGTCGGGAACGACCCGGAATCGCCGCTCCCGATCTTCGCGCTCGCGCGGGTCCGGACCGCCGAGCGCCGGTGGCGCGAGGCCGAGGCGCTCTTCGACCGACTGCTGGGGATCGAGCCCGAGGATCCGCAGAATCATCTGGCCTATGCCCAATGCCTGCTGGCGCAGGACCGTCGCGCCGACGCCCGCCGCATCCTCGAGCGGGCCCGCGCCGAGCACCCCGTCCACGCCGGCGTCGGCGCCGAGTTCGCGGAGCTGGAGCTGCTCGAGGGCAACCTCGCGGAGGCCGAACGCCTCGCCCGGGACGTGCTGGCCGTCGCGCCCGAAAACGACTCCGCCCGGGTCGTTATGGGGCACATCCTCCTCCGCCGCGGAGACGTGGACGCTGCCTACGAGCACGCCGTCGAGGTGCTCCGCTCCGACCCGTCCGACCACAGCGCGCTGTTCCTGTTGGTGTCGGTGAAGGCGCGCCGCTCGTGGCTGCTCGGGCTCTGGTGGCGCTACAACACCTGGATGGTGACCCTGGGCGACAACGCCTACGTGGTGCTGCTGGTCGCATTCGCGGTCTACCGGTTCGCCGCGCTGGCGATCGGCGACCTCTTCGGTGACGGTCCCCGGGACCTCGTCGAAGTGATCTGGCTCGTCTTCGCGCTGGCGACCTGGTTCGGTCCGGCGCTCTTCCGCAGGGAGCTCGCGAAGGAGCTCGAGCCGGTGACCTTGAAGCGCGATTTCTGATCGAATCGCCACTGGAGTACCATGCCCCGAACCCCCGGGGTCTCCATGGACTTTGCCCTCCACACCGAAGAGTCCATCGCGGTCGCCGGCTGGCCGACGGGGCTCCTCGGCACCGCGCTCGTCGAGTGGCGCGCGCCGCTCTACCGCTCCGACTCCATCGTCTTCCAGGACACGGCGCTCGGGCTGGGCGGGATGGTGCTCGCGTCGCCGGTGTTCGTCGGGGTGGGGCCGCGGGTGGCCATCGCCCCGATCGACGTGTTCGACGTGGGCCTCAAGTTCCAGCGGTGGCAGTACTGGAAGAGCGGCTCCGGCCTGGGCGGCGTGGACGCGCTCACCCCGATGCTGGAGGCCACGCGCGACGTGACCCCGCTCAACACCGGCGCCTGGGTGGGCACCGTCGAGCCCACGCTCAAGCTCAAGGTGGGGTCGGTCATCGCGGTCGGGGCCTGGACCATCGACTGGTTCCACGTGGAACAGCCGGGCGGGTACGCGCTGCTGTACGAGCCGTTCCGCGATCTGGTGGTCGCCCCGGACGACTGGCTGGTCGAGCAGATGGGCATCGTGCTCTACGAGTTCCGCGGCGACCCGGACGGGATCCGTGTCGGGGCCACCGTGATTGACCGGCGGTCGCTCAACGCCGGGGACCTGAGCACCCGCGTCGGCCTGATCGGAGCGGTGCGGCCCGCCGACAAGCCGGGCTGGCCCACGTTCGTGGGCCTGGTGAACTGGTACGTGGTCGACGGCGACCGCGTGGGTCCGATTCCGTACATGGCGCTTCAGGCCCAGTGGAGTCAGGGCGCCCTGCCATGATCAGCGTGGAGCGGGTGTCGGACCCCACCGAGATCCTCGCCTTCCCCCACCGCATCTACCGCGACGACCCGGCGTGGGTGCCTCCGTTGGACGTCTGGGTGCAGAAGCGCCTCGCGCCGACCCATCCCTTCTTCAAGGACGCCGAGCTTCAGCTGCTCGTGGCGCGTCGGGAGGGCGAGGTGGTGGGGACCATCTCGGTGCTCCGCGACCGACGCCACGAGGCGGTGAAGGGTGAGAAGGTCGCCTTCTTCGGCTTCTTCGAGACGGTGGACGATCCGGCCGTCGCCCGGGTGCTGTTCGACGCCGCCGCGGACGTCGCCCGTGGATGGGGAGCGGCGGTGCTGCGCGGGCCGCGCAACCTGTCACGGGTGGAGGAGACCGGGTTGTGCGTGGAGGGGCACGCGTTCGCCCCCCCCATGCTCGCCGGGCATCACCCTGCCTACTACCAGGCGCTGGTCGAGGGGGAGGGCTTCGTGGAGCACCACGACGTGCTCGCCTACCACGCCGAGCTGTACCTGCCGGACGGCACGCCCCGCGCCTTTCCCGAGGGCCTGAGCCGGAAGGCGGACGCGGTGGACATCCCCGATCTCGACGTCCACGCCTGCAGCTTCTTCCACCTCACGCGGGACCTGTCGCTGGCCTACGACGTCTTCGTCGAGGCGTTCCGAGACGTCCCCGAGAACACGCCCATGCCTAGGGAGCAGTTCCTGTCGCTCGGGCGGGTGTTCCTGGCCATCTCGAGCCAGAAGATGCTCCAGTTGGCCACCGCGGGGGGCAAGCCGGCCGGCTTCGCGCTGTGTTTTCCGGAGATGAACGAGGCGGTGCGCGCCGCGCGGGGGCACCTCTTCCCGTTCGGGTGGGCGTCGATGCTGGCCGCGTACGCGGGCATCCGCACCGCGAGCTTCAAGCTTATCGGCGTGTTGCCCGAGCATCGACGTTCGGGGCTGCACGCGCTGATGGCCCGCAAGGCCTTCGAGGGCGTGCGCGCCGCCGGCTACCGTCGGCTCGAGGCGTCCCTCATCGACTCCCGGAACAAACAGAGCCGCGGCGTGGTCGAGGGGGCGGGGATGGAGGTCTACAAGCGGTACCGGATCTACGAGCGGGGGGTCTGAGGTGGGCGGTCTGGGCAAGCTGCTCGTCGCCGTGGTCACGTTCTACGCGGTGCTGGTCGGCGGGATGTACGCGGCGCAGGACTGGATGCTGTACCCCTGGCGGGAGTTGAAGGAGCTCCCCGCGGGGCGCACCGTGGTCGACGTGGCGTGGAGTGGCGGCACGGTGCCGGTGCTGTGGATGCCGGCCGAGGGTCTGGCGGTGGCCTGGTTTCACGGCAATGGAGAACAGATCGGGCACACCGTCCCCATCGGGGAGCGCCTGAACCAGCGCGCCGTCGCCATGGGGGCGGTGGAGTACCCCGGGTACGGCTACGCCGAAGGCCAGGGCACCTCGGAGGCGAACCTCATCGCGGCGGCACGCGCCGGGGTCGACCGCGTCCGCGCCCTCGCGGGACGAGATGTGGCCTGCGTCGGGCACTCCATGGGCACCGGGGTCGCCGTGGCCATGGCGGCGGAAGGGCGCTGCACCCACCTCGTGCTGATCTCGCCGTTCACGTCGGTCGAGGACGTCGCCGCGCGGCGGTACCCCTTCCTTCCGGTGCGGTTGTTGCTGCGGGATCGGTGGGACTCCTTCGCCCGCGCTCCACAGATCGCCGTCCCGACCTTCATCACCCACGGAGACCAGGACATCGTGGTCGACGTCAGCTTCGGCCGTCGACTCGCCGCCGCGATTCCCCAGGCCGTCTACGTGGAGCGGGCCGGGAAGGGCCACATGGACGTGCTCGACGCGCAGACCTTCGACCGGATCGCGCGGTTCCTGGCGGGGGGGTGAGGAGCGGGGGTGGGGGGGCGTTCGGGCCGTACCTCCGTGGACGCCTTCCGGCGCGATGGGCGCGGTTCAGCTACCATGGCCGGTCATGCCGAAGCCCGGCCAGTTCCTGATCCTCGCCCTCCTCTGGGGGGCGGCGGCGTGGTCGGTGGCGGCGGCATGGGGCGTGATGGCCAAGCAGGCGGATCTCGGCAACGCGCTGACCCAGTACTACGCCATCCGCGCGCCGTTGGTGGGCGCGGTGGCGGGCGTGCTCTGGGCGCCGCTGTTGACCCTCGGGGCGCTGCCGGGACGGGCGAGTGCCTTGGCCGGGCGCCCCGCCGGGTTCGCGGTGGAGAGCCGCACGCGCTGGGTGTTCCGCGGCTTGCAGGGGGTGGTGGTCGGCCAGCTCATCGGCGCCACCGCGACGTTCCTCCTGCTGTTCATCTGGCCCAACGAGATGCAGAACACGCGGATGGACGCGCTCAAGTGGGGGGCGCTCTTCTGGCGCCTCTACTGGTACCTGTTCATCCCCGCGGGCGCGGTGGCGGGGCTGATCAGCGTGGTCGTGACGCGGAAGGGGAGTCGGAGGGCGGACCGCATTTCCACGTCGACTTGACCGCCTTCGTGCGGACGCGGCTCCGCAGGCGTTCGTTGTCCTCCGGTGCGTCGGGGGGGGTGAGGATGGGGCTTTCGGGGCCGATGACGAGCACCTGCTCCGCGCGGTCGTCCCCACAGGCGGCGGCGAAGCCGTCGAAGGAGAACCCCAGCCCGTAGCGTTCGATCCATTCCGGGCATTCCAGGGCCACCTCCAGGAGCTCCGATGGGTCGTTCGTGCGGAAGTGGGCGCGGCACGGGGGTTCGGTGCAGTCCGTATGCACGTTCCGGACGTCCGAACCGCACGCGGCCAAGGTGGCGTCGAGGGTGGTGTCGAAGTCTTCCCGCAGCGCGCGCGGGGTGTCATCCGGCCACGGGACCGGAATGCCGTGCGCCTCGACCTCGAGCGCATCCGCCGTCTCCCTGAGGCGACCGACTTCGGCACGGAGGCGGCGTACTTCCGGGTCCGGCGCGTTCGAGCGGGTGGTGCTCCGTGCGTCGACGGACGCCATCCCGCGCTCGGTGGCGGTGACCTGGGGGTGCCCTGGTTCGGCGGCGAGCCACCGGTCCAATAGGACGCCGGCCGTGATTCCCAGCACCAGCGTCGTGACGAACACCCGCATGGCCTTGCGTCGGTCGTCGGGGTCGACGCTTT
>JAYVAS010000681.1:0-7648 GCA_043750895.1 Pseudomonadota bacterium | reverse complement strand
GTATCAGGGACTCGACGAGGCGCAGGGCAACCTGGATCTCGGGGTCGCCACCTCTACCGACGGCATCGGGTGGACCCGATACGCCGGGAACCCCGTCCTCGACCTGACCGAGCCGGCGTCGGGCCTGCAGGGGTGGTGTTGGCCGCTGGGACTCTCGCTCGGCCCAGTGACTGGGTACACGGGGTACATCGCCGGCATCGCGCCACGCTCCGACGCATGCGAGGTGTATCAGATCAACGCCGCCGACATCACCACCTGGACGCCCGGCGACGACAAGGTTCTGCCGGCCGGGGACGCGGGGGAGTGGGACGACAACGGCTTCGTGAGCCTGGCCACCGCCTCCCTCGACGGCGAGGATCTGCTCTTCTACATCGGCTTCGGCGACTGGGAGCAGAACGGCAACTACCAGACCAGCCGCCACCACTTCTTCGGCATGGCCACGCAGCAGGACGGCCACTGGACCAAGCAGGACGCGCCCATCCCCCTCCACAACACCGAGGAGGGAGAGGTCGTGTCGGTCGCCGCCCGAAAGGTGGGCTCCCGCATCCACCTCTGGATCACCGACAACTGGGGCGACGCCAGCGGGGTGGGGTACTTCCTCTACGACCCGAAGCGCGCCGCTCGTGAGGACGCCCGGTGATCCTCTTCCTGTTGGCATGCGGCTCGGTCGGGCTCGACCAGGAGAAGCCCGGCGGCGAGACGACCGCCGGAGTGACACTGACCGAGGTCTCGCCTGCCTGGGGACCACCCGACGCCGAGACGGCGGTGACGCTGACCGGTACGGGCTTCGAAGGGGCGGTCACGGCCTGGTTCGGGAACGCCGAGGTCAGCGTGAGCCGCGTGGACGACCAGACCCTGGTCGCGACCGCCCCCGCGGCGGGCGTCGAGGCGACCATCGACGTGCGCGTCCGCAGCGCGCTCGGCGAAGCGACCCTCCCCGGCGCCTACACCTACACCGATGACCCGCCCGACCCGACCGACACCGACGCCGACACCGACGCGGACAGCGACGCCGACGCTGACACGGACACCGACACCGACACCGCGGCGGGGCAGGTCGGCGGCCTGATCCAGTTCACGCTCCTCCAGGTCGCGTGCCCCTCCTGCCTCGGCTACACCGACAGCCTGTTCGTCGATGCGACCGCCGGGTTCCACCTGCCCACCCGCCAGAGCTGGATCGACTGGCTCCCCGCCGAGGGGGCGTGCGTCGTCAATCCCAGTCCCACCGCGGCGGCGTCGGTGTTCCTGGACGGCGGCGAGTGGACCTACCTGACCTCCGGGAGTGTCTCCGTGGGCCTGCGCCAGGCCGACGGCGTCTACAGCGCCAGCGGTCTGGACGAGTCGGACTTCGTCCGGAACGCCGGCTACGACCTCTCGATGCCCGACTCCGGCTCCGACCTGGCGTCGCTCGACGTACCCGACGCCTTCACCACGCCCCAGTCGATCTCCGACCTGACGCCGCTGGACATCCTCTACACCACGCCGCAGACGGCGTTCGCCGCCCGGATCCGGTACAACGCGGCGAGCTTCACCTGGTCACCGTCAGGAGGACCGGGGAGCTTCCTCCTCCTCCTGGACGTCTACACGCCCCAGGGTGCCTTCCAGGACGAGATCGCCTGCCTCGGCCCCGACAACGGCGCGCTCACCATCCCCAGCGGATATCTGTCCAGCTACGCCAACAACAGCCTACTCGTGGTTGGGATGTATCGATACAGTATCGGCGGGTTCGACCGGCCCGACAACGGCTCCACCGTCGAGACCGTGGTGAGCTTCGGTGTCCTCGGTACGGGAGTCCTGGTCCGATGATGCTCCTCCTTCTCTACGCCTGCGGAGCCGCGCCGACGCCGTGCGACTCCCTCTGCGACACCCTCGTGCGGCAGTGTGGGTACGAGGCCTTCCCCGACCTCGACTCCTGCCTCCAGGGGTGCGGGTACGACGAAGCGCAAGGGGCGCGGATCCCGGAGACCCTGAGCTGCGTCGAGAAGGCCTCGTGCGACACCTTCGCGATCCTCGACTGCGCCAACCGATTCGGGGTTCAGTCGCGGTAGTTCGACGGCCCCCCGGGCCGGAATTCGGACCACGAGATGCCCAGCTTCCGCATCCGGGAGCGCAGGGTGTGGGGGTTGACGCGCAGCCGCGCCGCGGCGCCGAACGGGCCTTCGATCCGACCATGACACGCCCGGAGCACCTCCACGAGATCGGCGGGCCCGGCGCCCCGATCGGGAGACGGGGACGGTCCGCCCAGCGCGGGGGCCACTTCGAGCCGCCGCCCGTCGCCGAGGATGGCGGCCCGGTCGATCACCGCCGCCAGCTCTCGCACGTTCCCCGGCCAGCCGTAGTCCAGGAGGAGCGCGATGTCGGCGGCTCCCACCGTGAGCGGTCGGCCGTACACCCGCATGCCCGTCCGCGCCGCGAAGTGGGCGGCGAGCAACGGGATGTCGGCGCGGCGTTCGCGCAGCGGTGGCAACCGGATGGGGAACACCGACACCCGGTACCAGAGGTCCTGGCGGAAGGTCCCGAGGCGCACCATGTCGGCCATGTCCCGATGGGTGGCGGTGATCAGGCGTACGTCCGCCCGGCGCACATCGGAGCCTCCCACCCGCTGGAAGGTGCCGTCCTGGAGCACCCGGAGCATGCGCACCTGGGCCGCCAGCGGGAGTTCCCCGATCTCGTCGAGGAACAGCGTGCCGCCGTCCGCGCGCTCGAACCAGCCCTTCCGGGTCGCGACGGCTCCGGTGTAACTTCCACGTTCGTGGCCGAAGAGCTCCGAGTCGATGAGCTCCGCGGGGATGGCGCCACAGTTGAGGCGCAGGAACGGGCCCCGGACCCTCCGGGAGTGGTCATGAAGCGCGCGCGCGACCACCTCCTTCCCCGACCCCGTCTCCCCCAACACCAGGACCGGAGCGTCCGTGGGCGCCACCTGGGCGACCCGCGCCATGACCCCCCGCAGGTCGCCCTCCGCGCCGATCACCGCGTCCGCGACGTCCTGCCGACCGAACCGCCGGCGGAGGGTGGCGTTGTCGGCGTCTGCCGCCTCGCGCAGGCGTGCGAGCTCCTGGAGGCGGAGGTCATTGGCGAGCCCCTGCGCCAGCGGCTCCACCAGCGCCTGCCCCATGCCGGGTTGGGACCGGAGGTCCCCGCACAGGATGAACACGCCGCGCAGCGCCTCCCCTTCGGACAGGGGGCCGGCGACCACTGGTCCTTCCACCCCTGCCGGAACGATCAGGCGGCCCAGGCTGGTCTCCCCACGGGACAGCCACTGGGACACCTGCCCCGCGGCGGCCCATCGCAACAGCGCGGCGCGGTGCGGCGTGGGGACCCCGGCGCGCAGGCCCCGCTCCACCGGGGCCGAGCGGTTCCAGCCCACGCCGACGGTCAACAGCTCCGAACGCTCCGCGTCCCAGCGGCGTAGGATCAGTCCGTCCACGGGCAGGTGGGGGGCCAGGACATCGAGCAGCCCCTGCGCCGACTCCTCGACGGCGACGTGCCGGCACACCTCCCGCCACACCTCACACAACACCTCGGACTGCACGGGAAGACGCATGCGTCGGCGTATCACAGAAAAACCAGGAGCGGGTCGGTGCTGTCGGTCTAGCCGTACCGCACCTTCACCGTCTCGATCAGGACCGTCAGCGCCTGCTTCACCTTGTCGGTGTCCGCATCGCGCACGATCACGTAGCCGTCGCCCTCGTAGCCGGTGGCCTTCATCCGGCCGACCTCGGGCAGGCGCGCCTCGACCACCAGCGAGCCCATCAACCGCTGAGCTTCGTCGACCCCCTCCACCGCCATCACCCGGCCCTGCCCGGCTCCGCGCAGGAACGCGACACCCGCGGCGTACTTCCGGGTGAACTTCCCGCTCACCTTGTCCGCGATGACCGCCTCGGCCCACGCGTGGTACAGGCTGCGGTCGTAGGCCCAGGTCATCAGCGACACGAACTGCGCGCCGGGCGGCCGCGCGCCGATCTCGGAGATCACCGGGGTGCCGTCCTTCCGCTTGAACCACTCCATGTGGGTGAAGCCGGTGTCCAGCCCCAGGGCGGCGATCGCCTTGGGACCGATGTCGCGCACCGCCTTGAACTCGTTGCCGGTCACCTCCCGCGGGAGGAGCACGCACCATTGGATCCAATCGTGCCGCGTGACGTCGAGGGGCCCCGGGTAGTAGCGGGAGATGTTGGTGAAGAGCTGCTTTCCGCCGACGGTGATGGTGTCGAAGCTGTGCTCCTCCCCGGTGATGAACTCCTCGGCCAGGGCCTCACGCCCGGGCGCGGGCCGGGACTCGGCCAGAGCCACCCGCAGCTCGGCATCGTCGTTCACCTTGTAGGTGGCCTTGCAACCGGCGCCGTCGGGCGGTTTGATCACCACCGGGTAGCCCACCGCGCCGATGAAGGCCCAGGCGTCGGCGTCGCTGCGCAGGAGCTGGTGCCGGGCCACCGGCAGTCCGGCGGCGCGCAGCGTGTCCTTCATCAACGCCTTGTCGCGGAAGCGCTCGGCGGTGGCGACGTCGGGGCCGACGACCTTGAGTGCCTCGCGCATGCGGGCGATCTGCTCCTGCACGTTCTCGAGGATGCCGATGATGCGATGGATGGGGCCGGCGCGGGACGCGATGTCCCGGGCGGCGCGGATCAACGCCTGCGCGTTCGTGGGGTCATCCACCCGGTAGTGAAGCGCGCCCGGGGGCAGGCGCTCCGGTCCGTCGGCGGTGAGGACCACGAGGCGGGTGTCGGCAACGTCGTTGGCGGCCTGGATGAAGCGGAGGGTCGCCTCCATGAGGAACGGGGCGACGAAGAGGACGGTTCGCATGCGGCGGCGTCTACCTCGTCCGCCCGGCGCGGGGTAGGAGCCCATCCCATCCCGGCACGTCGATGTTTCTCCTCGTCACCTCGGTTCTCGCCTCCCAACCGGCCCCGGAGCTGTTCCAGCGCATGGCCGAGCTGCCCGACCCGTACCTGCCGGTGCGGTCGGCCGCGCCGCCCCCGCCCGAAGCCGGCTCACGGCTGTTGGACGTGTATCGGGCCGGCGACCTCGCGCTCCTCGTGGACGCGGACGGTGAGTGGTTGGCGGAGGCGACGAGCCAGATCCTCGCCGGCGGCGGCGACTTCTCCTGGGTGCTGGACTCGATGTCGGGCGCCTTCTACCGGGACTTCGGGGACGACTACCAGTACCTCACCGTCCTCATGGTCTCGGACTTCGGGCTCTTCTTCGCCTTCTACTCGCCCATCGCCAACGACGTCCGTGGCATCGGCTACGCCAACTTCGCACGGGTGGACGTGTTCGACACCCAGCCGGACAACCAGCTCGATGGGTTCATCTTCATGAACTACTACGGTGGCTGGTACGAGAACCGCGCCTCGGGGCGCTACGTGTTCGGCCAGGAGTTCATGCACCGTTGGGGCTCCTTCGTAGAGATGGACCACGCCGAGTTGGCTTCCGACGCCCTGCTGGGCCGCGATGCGGCGCACTGGTCGTACTGGTTCGATACGCCCAACTCTCCGATGGAAGGCAATTCCTGGCGTGACCTCGGAACGGGCGAGTTCGAGGTCGCCTACCAGAAGACCAGCACCTACTCCCCGCTCGACCTCTACCTCATGGGTTTTGTGCCCCCCGAGGAGGTACCCCCCATGACCTTCTTGTCGGTGAGCGCGGAGGAGCAGGACCGGGTTGGGCGGGAACCCGCCAGCACCCCCGAGTACCTCACCGAAGTCACCTCCGAGGCGGGGCGCGGCATCCAGGTGGCGGCCACGCCGGTCACGGTGACGGTGGACGACATCATCGCCCACGAGGGCGCGCGCGATCCCGCGGCCGACCAGAGCCCACGGACCTTCAAGATGGCGTTCCTGGTGCTGGTCCTCGCTGACGACGTGGTGGACGACACGGTGCTTGCCGAGATCGACAGCGTCCGCCAGAACTTCGAGGCCGACTGGGAGGCCGACGTCCTCGACCTCGCCGACCTCGACACCACGCTCGGAGACGGCACCGCCGCCGAGTGGGGGGTGGACACCAGCGCGACCGACAGCGGGACGGCGGACAGCGGCGTAGCGGACACCGCGGAGGAGGTGAGCGTCAACCCGGAGGTGAAGGGTGGATGCGGGTGCGGCAGCCCGATCGCGCCCGGCGCCGGGTTGGCGGCGGTCGTGGCGCTGGGGTTGATGGTTGGGAGGAGGCGCGGTCCCTTCACCCCGTGACGGTCAGCACCCGCCCCGGGCGGGCTGCCCCGACCGCGCCGATCCGGTGCGCACCCAGGCCGATGCCCACCAACGCCGACACCAGGCCGTCGGCGTCCTCGGGGCGCACGGCGAACAACATCGGGCCGCAGGTCTGGGGGTCGAAGAGGACCTCGGCCCGGACGTCGCCCGCCGGGAAGTCCACGTCCACGGCGAGCGCCCGATTCTGGGCGTGGAAGGTCGAGAGAACGCCTTGTTCCAGGAGGGTGGCGACCCCGGGGAGCAGGGGGATCGCAGCCAGCGTCACCGTCCCCGTCAGCCCGGCCTGCTTCAACATCGGGAGCAGGTGCCCCACCAGGCCGAAGCCCGTCACGTCCGTCGCCACCGACACGTCGAAGGGCACGCTCGCCGCCAGGGCGTCCCGGTGGGACCGCATCATCGGCGCCAGCGCGGCCTGAACCCAGTCTCCCCGGCCGCGGCCCAGCATGTCGCCGCGGAACAGGATCCCGGTGCCCAGGGCGCCCCCCAGGACCAGCACGTCGCCCGCGCGCAGCCGGTCGAGGGTACGCGCGGGGGCGTCGACGACCCCGGCGATGGATAGCCCCACGGTCAACGCCTCGGTGCGCATCGAATGCCCCCCCACCACCGTGACGTCCAGCGCGTCCAGGGTGGCGCGGATGCCAGCCATCACCTGGTAGAGGGACTCGCCCGCGCCCCGTTCGGGGACGCCCACCCAGGCCAGCGCCCAACGAGGCCGAATCGCCTTGGCGTAGAGGTCGTTGACGGCATTCGCCGCCGCCACCCGCCCGACCATGAACGGATCGTCGACGAAGGCGGAGAACCCATCCACGGTCAAGGCGAAACGCTCCCCGCTGGGCGCCCGGACGATCGCCGCATCGTCGGGAGGGTCCAGCCCGACCTCCACCGAAGGGTCGTGGCGGGCCGGGAGGCGGCCCAGCGACGATGCCAGGTCGGTGGGCCCAACCTTGGCCGCGCAACCCCCGCACACCATCTCGTCATCGTCCGCCATCACCGGGAAGTGCGCGGAGGGACGGTCGTCGGCGCCGAGCACCTGGAACATCCGCATGAACTTGCGGTCGATCCGGTCCTTCCAACGCCACACCCACCCGCCTTCGAAGCTGAACCCGTTGCGGCAACCGATCGCGGTGCCGTCGCCGAGGTTGAGCAGTGCCAGGAAGTCCGATTGGGGCGCCCAGCGCGCCAGCGGCTTCCCCGCCACGATCGCCCGGAGGTTCTCGACCAGGACCGGGCCGGCGCGCACGGCGTAGACCCCGGCTTTGGGCAAGGCCCGCGGTCCGAAGGCGGCACAGTCCCCCACCGCGAACAGGGTGGGGTGCCCTTCCACCTGCAGCGTGTCACCCACGCGGATGAAGCCGGCCGCGTCCCGGGGCAGCTCGCCGGTGAACGGGTGCGGGGCGGCGCCCGCGGCCCACACCAGCAGGTCGAAGGGGATGGTGCCGTCCGGG
>JAYVAS010000680.1:0-6673 GCA_043750895.1 Pseudomonadota bacterium | reverse complement strand
AAGGCCAAGGTGGCCGCCGGCGAAGCCGGGGGGATCACCCAGCACATCGGTGCCTACCAGGTCGTGCAGCACGATCGCCCGATCACCTTCCTCGACACGCCGGGTCACGCCGCCTTCTCGGCCATGCGTGCCCGTGGCGCCCGCGCGACGGACATCGTGATCCTCGTCGTCGCCGCCGATGACGGCGTCATGCCGCAGACCATCGAGGCCATCGCCCACGCGAAGGCGGCCAAGGTGCCGATCATCGTCGCCGTCAACAAGACTGACAAGCCCGGGGTGAACCCCGAGCGGATCCGCCAGGGCATGATGCAGCACGGGATCGTCCCCGAAGAGTTCGGTGGCGACACCATCTTCGTGAACGTCTCGGCGCTCAAGGGCACCGGCGTCTCCGAGCTGCTCGACAACCTGCTCGTGCTCGCCGAGGTCGGGGACCTCCGCGCCAACCCCGGCCGGCACGGCGAGGGCGTCGTGCTCGAATCGCGCCTCGAAGTCGGCCGCGGGGCGGTCGTCACCCTCCTGGTCCAGAACGGTACGCTCCGCCAGGGCGACACCGTGGTGATCGGTACGACCTGGGGTCGTGTCCGCGCCATGTCGGACGACACCGGCCGCAAGATCAAGGAAGCGGGCCCCTCCACGCCGGTCGAGATCTTCGGCCTGCAGGACGTCCCCTCGGCCGGGGACGACTTCACCGTCGTCGCCTCCGAGAAGGATGCGCGGACCCTCGCCGACCACCGGACGGACTCCGCCCGGCTCGCGGCGCTGTCCACCCGTCAGAAGCTCACCGTGGACGACCTGTTCAAGATGGGTGGTGCCGAGGTCCCGGTCCAGTACGTGCTGATCAAGGCCGACGTCGGTGGTACGCTCGAGGCGCTCAAGGGCGCACTCGAGGGCCTGGTGGTCGAGGGCACCCAGCTCAAGATCCTCCACGCCGCGGTCGGGCCGGTAAACGAATCGGACGTCAACCTCGCCGCCACGAACAACGCCTTGATCATCGCGTTCAACGCCAAGTCCGACGCGAAAGCGCGGACCGCAGCGGACCAGTACAAGGTCGAGATCAAGCGCTTCGACATCATCTACGAGGCGATCGACGAGGTGAAGGCCCGCATGCGCGGCATGCTGGCGCCCGTCTACGAAGAGCGGAAGGTCGGCGAGGCCGAGATCCGGAACGTCTTCTCCCTGCCGCGCGGCGTCATCGCCGGCTGCATGGTCAAGGAAGGGCGCATCGTCCGGAACTACGTCGCGCGGGTCAACCGGGCGGGCAAGGTGGTCCACGAGAGCAAGATCGCGAGCCTCCGCCGGTTCAAGGAAGACGTGAAAGACGTGGACGCCGGCTTCGAGTGTGGTATCGGGATCGCGGACTACACGGAAATGTTGGTGGGAGACACCATCACCGTCTTCGAGCGGGTTGAAGTCCCCCGCTGGTAGTCCAGCCGCGCTTCGATGTACCTGCCCGCGCCTGATGAGTCCCTATGGATCGGCACCCTCCGGGTGGTGATCCGGATCGCCGGAAGTCGCTCCCTCAAGGACCGCCGCAAGGTGGTCTGGGGGCTGCGCGACCGGTGGATCGCGCGCCACCGCGTCGCCGTGGCCGAGGTGGGCCACCTCGAGAACCACGAGCTCGCGGTGATCGCGGCGTCCGTCGTCGGGAATGACCCGCGGCTGCTGCGCGCGCGCCTGGACCTGCTGCGCGCCGAGGCCGATGCGCTGCCGGAGGCCTCGCTGATCGACCATCAGTCGGAGATTCGGGCCTTCTCAGGTGGGTGAACCATTGACGTGTCAACGCACGCGTGGCAAGAAAGCAAGGCATGTCCGAACCGCTTCCGCCCCGTCCCGACCGCGCGCTGGCCCTCTCCCGCGCGCACCTCTTCGCGCTCGCCGCGCTCGCGTTGTCGATGTCGGTGTTGACGTTCTTCATCGGCGTCCAGCTCGGGCGTAAGGACGTCCCGGCGGCTCCGGTGGCGGCCCAGAAGCCGCTGATCCCGGACGAGGTGCGATCGGGCGATCTCGAGGTGCTGCTGACCCGCGTGGAACAGGCACGCGGGGACCCGTCGCTGCTCTTCCCTGCAGACCTGCCCCGCAGCGAGTTGCCCTCGAGCTCCGACAACGTGCCCCACACCGGGTACGCGATCGGGGTCGCCGTGGAGCCCACCGCTGCGGACGCGCAACGGGTCGTCGACACGCTCCGCGCCGCGGGCCTCGCCGCGTACCGGGTGGCCGCGCTGGTCGACGGGGTGCCCGAACATCGGGTCAAGGTGGGCGGCTATGCCACCGAAGAGAGCGCTGTGGCCGCAATTCCCGAGGTGAAGTCGCGGGCCGGGACGGACCACGCCACCGTGGCCGCCGCGCCCTGATCCGACGATTTCCTTGACGCCGACGGTCTCCTGACCGATCATGCGGCGGTCCGAGGATTGCGGATGATGCTGAAGCTTGTGCTGTTGACCCTTGCCACCGCCTCCGCCCAGGAAGGGACGGTGTCGATGGGCCCCGGAGCGCCCGATTACTATGTGATCCAGCCGGGGGACACCCTCTGGGACATCTCCACGCGGTTCCTCGGGGATCCCCAGATCTGGCCCGAGCTCTGGTCGTACAACGAGTACATCACCAACCCGCACTGGATCTACCCGGGCAACAAGATCTACTTCCGCCTCGGGGATCCCCTGAACCCCCCGTCCGCGGGGGTTTCGGAGCCCTCCGGCCAGGCGTCCGTGCCGCCCCGGGTGGTGGACGACGCCGCCGAGGTCGCGTGCGACTTTCCGCCGCGCTTCAACGCGGCCTGGCCGGACCTCTCGGTCACCGCGCCGGGCGTCATCGCCGAGCCGGAGGACCTCGGTCTCCGCGGCAAGGTCTTCGCGGCCGACGAGCCGGGTGTGCTCCTCGGTGAGGGTTCCTTCGTATACCTCGAGATGGACGAGGACGCCGACGCCGTGGAGTGCGGGCAGATGCTCGCCGTCTACAAGCGCCAGGGCCGACACATGCGCGGCCCCGACCGCGAGTTCCTCGGGTACCCCTACCGTGTGCTCGCGACCCTGCAGGTGCTGCGCGTCGACGAGGGCTCGGTGACGGCGCGGGTCCGGGACTCCTACGCGGAGGTGCAGCGCGGAGACCTCGTCGGGGACCCTGTCCCCGTGGAGATCACCGTCGACGTGGACCGGCCCGACGGCGACGACATCGAGGCCACCATCATCGCCCGGCTCACCGAGGAGCAGGACCTCCCCAGCACCGGTGAGACCGTCTTCCTCGACCACGGCACCAACGACGGGATCGACGTCGGCCAGTCCCTGTACATCGTCGAGCAGCGCGACGGTCAGGACTTCGGCGTGGTGACGGACGACCGCCTCCCCGAACGGGTGGTGGGTCGCCTCGTCGTGGTCCGGTCCGAGCCCGCCTTCTCGACGGCGGTGGTGGTGAACGCCGCGCGCGACATCCAGGTGGGCTTGCGGGTCACCAGCCGGCCCAACTCGCGTTAGCAGTCGCTCGACCCGGCCGCCCCTCCCGTTCCTGGGAGACGGGTCATGGAATGTGTGGAGGCCCCCTGGTCGGGGCTGTCTGAGGTCGCCGCTACGGTGGACCTGTGGTCGATCGTGGCCGCGCTCGGCGGGGTCGAAGCGGCGGCGGGTGCGTCGCCGTCGGCGTGGGTAGCGGCGGGGCTGCCGACACGAAACGTGGGGCTGGTCGGGGCACCGCGGCGCCGTGGTCGGTGGCTCTATCCGGGGCACGCCGCCTGGCCGCAGCGTCTGGATGGGCTTCCCTTCGGCCCGGTCGCCTTGGAGGCGGAGGGCGAGGTCGAACGGCTCCAGGGCGTCGCCGTGGCAGTGGTGGGGGCGCGCGCCTGCACCACCTACGGGTTGGGATGGGCGCGCCAGTTGGGCCAGGGGCTGGCGGAGGCGGGAGCGGTGGTCGTGAGCGGTCTGGCGCGCGGGATCGACACCGCCGCCCACGAGGCGGCGTCCGGGCGCACGGTGGCGGTGCTCGGACAGGGGCTCGGTCTGCGTCTGCCTTCCCTCCAGGCCCAGGTGCGGCGACGGCTGCTGGATGCGGGCGGGTGCGTGGTCAGTGAGTTCCCCAGCGGCCTCCAGGCCGATCGCTGGACCTTCCCCGTGCGCAACCGGGTGATCGCCGCCCTGGCGGGGGTGGTGGTGGTCGTGGAGGCGGGGCGGCGGAGCGGCGCGCGGAGCACGGCCGCGCATGGGCTTCGCTACGGTCGCGAGGTACTCGCGGTGCCGGGGCCGCTCGGGGCCTCGGCCAGCGAGGGGTGCCTGGACCTCCTCGAAGAAGGCGCCGGGATGGTCCGCGGGGTGGACAGCGTGCTCCGCGCGGCCGGTCTCAACGGCGGGGCGACCGTTGGTTCGTCCGACCCGGCGCTGGCCGCGATCGGCACGGGCGCCACGATCGAGGAGTTGGTCCTTCGCACCGGATGGCCGATCGACGAGGTGATGGGGGCGGTGGGACGCCTGCTGCTCGGGCGGCGAGTGGCCCGCGGCCCGGGAGCCCGCTACGTGCCCTGTTGACCATGGCTACGCCCTCCACCGTCCAGCATCTCGAGCTCGAGCCGCGCGCTGCCGATTTCCTCGACCTGCTGCGTGACCTCGGTCACCTCGACGCTGGCACCGCCGAGAAGCTGTCGGCGCAGCTCGTCGCGCAGGTCAGACCGGACAGCGTGGTTCGGCTCGAGGACGTCCGGCGCGCCGCCGCCATCCTGCTCTTCGAGTCCGAGAGCACCCTCCGCCCCGACGCGCGCGAGCTGCTCGTTTCGGAGTGGGGCCGGCTGTTCTACTGAACCGCGTCGGTGATCAGGTGAGGATGTCGGCCACGCGCTGAAGCGCCTTCACGACCGCCCCCGGGTGGCGGGCCGTTGCCCGCCGGATCGCGGTTCCGGCGGCGGTACCGATGTCGGGAGCGAGAATCGCGTATCGGTGGCTCTCAGAGCCGACTTCGACCGTCACCACCCACGCGGCCATCTCGGTTCCGACCGGGTCCTCCCGATCGGGGGCCCAGGTGGCGGCGATCCCACGCCGTTGGCGGTAGGTGCGCACGTTCTCCGGCGTGACGCCGGCGAGGCTCGCCACTTCCTGGTCCGGGACCGTGCCCAGCAGGTTGGCGTA
The DNA here is from genome assembly GCA_043750895.1 of Pseudomonadota bacterium. Lineage (GTDB taxonomy): Bacteria > Myxococcota_A > UBA796 > UBA796 > SXON01 > JAYVAS01. The sequence continues at coordinate 1,571 of JAYVAS010000680.1, read as the reverse complement.
GGGGTCGAGCGCTGAGCGACGTCCCCGGAATGCCCGGGGCGCCCCGTCCGGTGGTGCGGGGGGTCGTGTGGGCGCCGGATTCCCTGGGGATCCGAACTTGTACCCATTGTACGGAGGAATTCCGAGGCGGTTACGAAAGGCGATCACGATCGCCCTGGACACCCCGGCCTGTTCCGCGACCTTGTGGTCCGGGATGCGCCCCAGCACCGAGGTGTATGGCTCCAGGACGGAGTCAGGGAGTCTGGTCGGCATGAATCCTTCTAACCTTCGCTGTATCTCGGAGTTCGTAGCGTCACTCGAAACGAAACCGAGTGTCGTTACGTTTCCGCTTGGAAAACCGCGACCAGCGAACAAGACAGATCGGATACCAGTCGGGGGACCTTGAGTCCAAACGCCGCCATCGGGAGCTCCCACTCTGGCCCCACACCGACCACCACCAGATCGTGGTTCTTGGCGGCGTCCAGCATCTTCTGGAGGTGATCGCCGTCCCGGCCCACGGCGATCTCCGTGATCACGGTCGCACCGGGCGCCAGCCGGGCCGCCACCCGCCGTACGGCGTCGTCGTGGGCGCTCCCCAGGCCGACGAGGACACGCGTGGCAGCGCGAAACCCGTTGTCGTAGAACATGACGACGTCGCGGTCGGCCCGCTGTGTGATGCGGAGCAGCGGGCCGCCGAGGCGCGCCGTGCCGATGAGTGGTCGGTGGAGGCCGAGAAGGATGAGGTCTACCGCGCGCATGCGGCCAACCTGACAGATGTCTTCGATGGGATCCGACGAGGTCAGCGTTTGAGGCTCGACCTTCCGTCCCAATACAGCGGCCTCGGTCGAGAGGGCCAGGGCGGCGTCGTCCGCGGACGGCTCCTCGGGCGGGTTCCCTTCCGGGAAGAGGCTGGCGCGGTCCTCGATGGGGAGCAGGCAGAGGGCGAAGGCCGGCTCGCTCGGCACGGTCAGGGCGGCCGTCATCCGAGCCAGTCCGGGCGCCGAAGCCGGGTGACTGATCGCCGTGAGCACGCCACCGCGCGTCAGCACGCGGGCGGCGGCGCGCTCGGCGAGCACACGCTGAGGCGGGTAGAGCAGGCGTACCACCGGGCTCGTCGCGAGGGTGGTGAACACCGCCATGATCACCAGCATGGTGAACAGCAGGGGGCTTAGGACCCCGAGGTCCAGCCCGATGTTCAGGATGATCAGCTCCATCAGACCGCGGGTGTTCATCAACGCGCCCAGGGCCGCGTTCTCACGCCAGCCCAACCCGCCCAGCCACCCCGGGATGGTGGTCCCGAGCACCTTCCCGGCGGTCGCCGCCGCGCAGATCACGGCGCACCAGCCCCACAGCTCGGGGGTGTCGACCAGCCCGATGGTGGTCCGCAGACCGGTGAACGCGAAGAAGAGAGGGAGAAGGAGCACCACGACGAGGTCTTCGAGCTTGTCGGTCATCACCCGGACCGCGGGGCCCTGCCGGGGCATGACCGCGCCGAACACGAACGCCCCGAACAGGGCGTGCACGCCGATCGCCTCGGCGATCACCGCGCTCGCCAGGAGGAGCAGGAGGATGGCGGCGATCGCGGTCTGGGA
>JAYVAS010000679.1:0-5914 GCA_043750895.1 Pseudomonadota bacterium | reverse complement strand
TGCTCCGGGCCATCGCCCACGCGAGCGTGGGCGACGGGTTGACGGCGGCGGAGCGGGTCGTGCAGCGTGGCGACATCGAGGTCCAGTTCGAGGTGCTCCACGTGGTGGGGCGCGCGCCGCTCGGGCCGGTGATGGCCCGGCTGTGCGCGGCGCTGGTCGGGTCCCAGCACGCCACCATCCGCGCCCGGGCCGTCGAGCTGGTGCGGGATCGGGCGGTGCAGGGCGCGTTCCGGGCGATGGTCGAGTACGTGAAGCGGGCGGCGATCACTGAGCTCGATCCCATCGAGGCCCAGGGCTTCGGTGAGGCGATGGCGAAGGCCGACACGCTCGGCGCGATGGGGCAGTTCCGGGAGTGGTGCAAGCCACCGGGGATGTTCACGCTGGTGCTTCCGCAGCACGTCCGCCTTCACTACGTGGCGGTGGCGGGCCTGGCGCTGCTCCCGGGGGACGACGCCGAGCGAATGATCACCGCCGTGAAGGCCAAGGCCGACGCCGATCTCCAACGGTTCATCGTCGCCGCCATGATCCGGCGGCGCCGCGTCGGTCGGGGCGGTCCCGGATGAGCACCGACCCGCTCGACGAGCTCGGACGGGCCCAACACGCGCTGGGGCGGGCCATCGACCAGGCGCGCGCCGGCGAAGACAAGCAGCTCGGCCAGCTCGTCCGCGATCACGGCGAGCAGGTCGTCCGGTTGCTCAACGGCCTTCAGCGGCTCACCCGCATCCATGACCCCCGGAACGCCGCCTTCGATCACCCTCTCCACGAGCTCGCGCAGTCCCTGGCGGTGCTCGCCGACCTGCTCGGCGCGGTCCGGTTGATCTGCGTGGAGGGCCAGGTCTACGTCAATGACATCCGGGTGCGATTGGACGAGAAGGCCGGTTCGGCAGTCGAGCTGACCGAACAGCTCGCACGGCACGGAGCGGGCGGTCTCACCTTCTTCGAGCCGCTCGACGCCGGGCAGCTCCGCGCCCTGACCTTCCTCCTCGCGGCTCCGGCGACGGGGACGCACGCGCGCGCCGCCCTCGTCCAGGGCCTGGCCGATGCAGGGCTCACCACCGTCTCACCCATCGGGTCCTTTCGGCTGCGGGTCTCGGGCGAGCAGACGTCGGCCACCGGCGGCAGCCTCGAGCAGAGCATGCGCCGGGCGAGCGCGGCGGCCTCGGACGCCTGGACGCAGATCGCCGCCGGTCGACTCCCCAACCCCGCCCCCATCCGTCGGGTGGTGGCCGAGATCGTGGATGCCAGCGCGAGCCTCGACCTGCTCGCCGACGACGCGATGGTCCCCGATCCCGCCGGCAGCGCGTACGCGGCGCACTGTCGGCGGGTGTGCGCCTTCTCGGTGGTCATCGGGCGCGCGGCCGGGCTCCCGATCGGCAGCCTCGCGGATCTCGGTGTCGCGGCGATGTTCCACGACGCCGGCTACGCCCGCGGCGGGGAGGCCGGTCCGCCCGACTTCGACGGCCACCCCATGGCCACGCTTCGGGTCCTGCTCCGGCAACGGGGCTTCCACGCGGCCAAGCTCCGGCGTCAGCTCGCCGCCCTCGATCATCACCGGCCCTACACGCAGACCCCCACGCTGTTCGGCCGGATTCTCCACATCGCCGACGACTTCGACACCCTCACCCGTACCCGTCCCGACGGGCCGCTCCGCACGCCGACCGGGGCGCTGGATGCCATGTCGGGCGCCGTCGGCACCGCCTACGACCCGGCGCTCTTTCAGTTGTTCGTGAACACGGTCGGCCGCTACCCGGCGGGCACCCTCCTCCGCCTCACCGACGGCCGGGTGGTGGTGACGGTCAGCGGGGGCCGGGACCAGGCGCGGTGGGCGCTTCCGGTCGTCCGCGTCGTACAGGAGGCCGACGGGAGCGTGGGCATCGATGCCGTGGAGATCGACCTCGCCAGCTACGGGACCATCGTCGGGGAGGTCGTGCCGGGGGGAGAGGGGAGCCCGCAGAGCGGGTGAAGGGTCCTTGGACCCGAGCCCCTAGCGCTCGACCTTGTCCGTCACCTCGTCTTCCGGAGGCTCGTCGTCCACCGAAGACAGCGGGGTGAGCGGCGTGGAAGGGTCCTGGGTGTGGGCCAGCATGCGACCGATCGCGACGCCCCGCAGCTCGGAGCCGTCCTCGTCGACCACCGCGAGGGTGTCGGTGGGGGCCGCCATCGACACCGGGTACTGCGGGGTGTCGCCTTCGTCGCCGAGGTGGACCGCCTTGCGCGAGACGGTCTTCACCCGGACCCGCCCATCGGGCGGCGTGGCGGGGCTCACGGGGGGAGGAGCGGGCAGCTCGGCGGCGACTGCGACCGGTGGGGGCGGCCGGGGCTGGCTCCGCGGCGGCGGGAGCGGCGATCCGAAGGTCGCGCCCAGGGGCGGGAGCTTGGGACGAGGCCGGTTGATGGGGATCACGCTCCCCGGACCGCGCGCCCCGGGTCGGCTGGCGCGGGAGACGGTCGAGATCTCGAACACCGGCGGCGGCGGCTCCGGCGCCGGGCGCTCCTCCGAGTCCTCGTTGAATCCGTCCTCGTCCAGCACCTCCACGGTGGCGCGGGTGGCGTTGTACACGCGCGCCGCCGCCCGCCGGGTGATGTCCAGCCAACCGGCACGCTCGGAGCTGGCCACGAGCCGCTCCAAGGGCAGCCAGAGGTCGGGACTCTGCACCTCGAGGAGGCCGCGCTCGGTGGCGACGGCGAACCACGCGCGGCAGGTGCGCTCGTCGCCCCGCTCGGCCGCCGTGACTGCGCGAAGCAGCCCGATCTGCAGCCAGAGGGCGTGCCGGGGGCTGGCCGCGAGCGCGTCCGCCGCGAGGTCCACCTCCTCGCGCACCCGCTTGGGCTCGTTTCGGGTCAGCGCCAGCAAGGCCAGTTGGATGCGCGCGTTGGCGACGAGCGCGACGTGGCCGCGTTCCCCGGCGAACCGTGCCACCCAGCGCACCACCTCTTCGGCGGCCTCGAGCCGGCCCGAGTAGCGCAGCACGTCCGCCAGCAGTGACCTACACCGAAGGTGTAGGGCGTCCGCGCCGAGGGTGGCGGCGATGGCACCGGCCGAGCTCAAGAAGTGCTCGGCCTCCTCCCACTGCTTTCGCTCCATGTGGAGCAGGCCGCGGGTGGCGTAGCCCTCGGCGATGCGCCGGGTGTCGCCCGAGGCGCGGGAGACGCTCAGCAGCCGTTCGAGCAGCTTGTCGATCCCGTCGAGCTGGCCGGCGCGGACGCGGGCTTCGACGAGGCCGTTGAGGGCCTCGGACTCGAGGACGAGGTCGCCCCGGTTCATGCGGAGCACCTCGCTCCAGAACGCGATCGCGTTGTCGGCGCGCCCCTCCGCGCGTGCCAGCCGCGCCCGCTGGACGGCGACCTCCACCAGGCCGTTCCGGTCGCGCAGCGCCGCGAACACCCCCCGCGCCTGCTCGAGCTCCCGGTGGGCGAGCTCGAGGTCGCCCTGTTTGCGGGCGGCCCGCCCGAGCAGGACGTGGAGGCGGGTGCGGGCCAGGCGGTCCCCCTCGACCTCGCGGAGGGCGTGCTGGATCAGCGGCATGGCGCGCTCCGGCTCGCCCGACTCGAGGAGGGCCTCCGCGTGCAGGCGCCGCGCTTCGATACGCGCCGTGGGCTGGCCCATGATGTCGGCGGCCTCGATCGCCAGCGCCGCGGCTCGGATCGCGTCGCGACGGCCCCCCTGGTTCATCGCCTTCGTCGCCGCGAGCAACGGGCCAACCGCGCGGGCGGGCTCCGAGGCCCGGAGCCGGTGCAGCCCGAGCGGGAGGTAGACGTCGAGCCCGGTCGACTCGCCCAGCTGCTCCCACGCGTCGGCGAGCCGGCGGTGAATCGCGAGGGGGTCGGGGATGGTGGCGGCGAACTCGAGCGCCTTCTGCCAGATGCGCACGTGCTCGAAGACGAGGTAGCCACGTCGCTCGGCGACCAGCCCGGTGGCGAGGATGGCGTCCAGACCCGCGTCGTTGAAGATCCGGATCAAGGCGACCGGCGGCTCCTGACCGGCCAGCGCGATCGCGGCGATGGTCTCCTCGGCGCCCACCGGGTCGGCCGAATGGTCCAACGCGGCCCGTAGCCGGCGGCGGACCAGCTCGTCGTGGTCGCTCGGGAACGCCGCCTCGGCGGAGATGGTCGGCGGGAGCGTGTACTCGCTGCGCGCGTTGAACACGAGCAGCTTCCGGGACGCCCACTCGCGAAGCAGCAGGCCCGCCGAGAGGGGGTCGCCCTCGCACTCCAGCGACACCGACTGCGCCAGGTCCGGATCCAGGGCCAGGGACTCCTGGACCACGCGACGGGTCTCGGCGAGGGTCAGGCGGCGCAGGTTGATCCGGCGCGCGCCCCGGGAGGCGAGGGCGTCGACCTTTCGGCGGATGGCGGCGTCACGTGCGAGGACCTCGGCCGAGAGCGTACACAACACCAGGGTGGGGCGTTCGCCCACCGTGCGGTCGAGCAGGGCCTCGGCGATGGCCAGACCGTCGCCGTCCGCCTGCGCGGAGTGGGCGTCCTCGAGCACGAGGCAACTGCCGCCGCGCCACGCCCGGACGTCGAGGTGACGGTAGAGGTACGCGAGCCCGACGGCGTCGGAGACCGGCGTCTCCCCGTCCTTGAGGTAGCCGCACCACCGGGCGAGCACCTCGGCCTCCTCGTGCACGTCCTTGGGCAGCACCTGCCGGTCGCGGCCGAGCCAACGCGCGAGGCGGGTCTCGCAGCCCTCCCGGGTGTCGTTCCAGGGCACGAGCAGGTCGCGGACGGCGCCGCGGTAGCCGTCGTCCACGCCGGGCGGGCTGTGGTAGCGGAGGTGGATCACCTCCATGTAGCCCTGGTCCTCGAGCGAGTGGGCGATCGAGTCCACCAGCCGCGTCTTCCCGGTGCCGGACTCGCCGATGATCAGCACCACGCGCGGTTCCTGGAGGGCGATCACCTCACGGGCGGCGTCCCACACGACCTTCCGCTCGCGGTCGCGCCCGACCATCGGGACCTCGCGGAGGGCGAACAGGGGCAACGAGGTGCGACCGGGCGCCCCCGCGCCGTGTTCGTGCGGAGGCTGGGCGGGGAGCGGATCGGGGGGCACCCGGTTCCAGCGAAGGGTGCCGTGGGGGACCGGGCCGAGCGGGGCGGGCACCGAGAGCGGGAAGTCCTGGGTGAGGCGGCTGTGGGTGGACGAGTGGTTCTCGGTCCGCCACATCTTGACGCGTCCCCGGAAGGACACGCCCTTGATGGCGTCGCGGAGGGCGCGACGGACGTCGCTGGCACGGTCGAAGCGTTGGCGCGGCTCCGGGTCCAGCAGGGAGGCGACGACCTCGGCGAGGGCGTTCGGCACGTCCGATCGAGGACCGGTCCGCAGCCGGGGGGGAGGGAGGAGCCGGGCTTCGAGCAGCTCGTGTCGCCCTTCCCCCGCGTGGGGTTTGTTGCCCGAGAGCATCTCGTGGATGATGAGGCCGATGGCGTAGAGATCCGTCCACGGGCCGAGGTCTTGCGTGCGGCCCTGGAGCTGCTCCGGGGACATGTAGCCGGGGGTGCCCGAGATCACCTTCCGGTCGCGGTTCAGCTCGGCCAGGGCGTCGGCCACGCCGAGGTCACCGACCCACGCGTGCAGCTCGCCGTCCTCGCCTGGGTGCAGCAGCACGTTGCCCGGCTTCAGGTCCTGATGGAGCAGGAGGCGCGCGTGCATCGCCGCCAGCGCGTCGAGCACCTCGTCGATGAGGCGGAGCACCTGCTGGATGGGCGGCCGCTGCTTGAGGAGGTCGGAGAGCGAGCCCCCCGAGGCATACCCGAGCACGACGAAGGGCTCGCCGGAGGACAGCGAGCCGGTGTCGTAGACCGGGACCACGTGCGGGTGGGAGATGCGGGCCGAGATCGCGACCTCCCGCGCGAAGCGGGCGCGGAAGCGGCGGTGCAGGGCGAGGTTGGTCTTCACCACCTTCACCGCCACTTC
>JAYVAS010000678.1:0-6791 GCA_043750895.1 Pseudomonadota bacterium | reverse complement strand
GCCTTCTGGAAGAACTCGAGGTAGTAGTCGGAGTTCACGGGGCCGACGGCGTTGAAGGTGCGCCCGTCCCGCGCGACGATGTCCAGCCGCGTCCCCTTGATGGTGATCGCCTCGACCTCCTTGCGCTCCACCATCGCGACCACGTCCCCGAAGGGGAGGGTCTTCTCGGCGACGAACCCGGTGCGGTTGAGGGCGACGCCGATGGCGATGATCATCACGATGATGAAGCCGAAGATCACCATGTGGCGGTTGCGCATCCAGGTTCCTCCGGGCCCGTACTAACGGGAAACCGCGCCAGAGGTCGACGCCGGAATCGTCGCGGCCCGGGCGGCGCACGCGGCGATCGCGCTTGGATCGTCCGGAGGGTCGAGGTCGTCGAGGATGCGGTTGCGGCGGACGGCGCCGCAGCGGGCGCAACGGTACACGAGGTCACCGAGGTCGACCGCGATGGGGACGAGCGTGCCGTCGCAGCCCGCGGCGCGGTCCCCGGGGACCACGTCGACGTGGAGCGAGTGCAGGCACCAGGGGCAGTGGTCACGGGGACGTCGCCCGCCCGGCGGGACGTCCCGACCGCAGTGGAGGCAGGTGAAGGCCTCGTCGCGGTGGATGGGGTTGGTGCGCACCTGCGCCTCGGTCGCGCGAGCAAGGCAGAGGCGCACCAGCTTCTTCCCGGGCATTTCCTGCCAGTCTTCGGGAATCACCGCGCCGCGCGCGGCGGCGCGTGCCACCAGGGCGGCGCGCTGGTCCCGCCCCTCACCGTCGAGCCACGCGCCCGCGCGTTTGATGTCGCCACGGGAGCGGCTCTCGAAGACAGCGTCTAAATGGATCATGCAGAGGGGTCAGACCCCAACCCCTATTCATTCGACACGGGCAAACCAAGGGTCTCGGGCACCGAGCCGTTGACACCGATCCTGAAACGCCGGTTTTCGAAATGGATCCGGGCTGGGGTCTGACCCCTTTGCCGGATCCATTTGGGGCGGGAGGCCAAGCGCGGTAGGCTGCCCGGATGCTGTTCCCCCTGCTCGCCTCGCTGTCCTTCGCCGCTGCCACGGTCGAGGGGGTTCCACTCGAAGTCGCCCAAGGAATCTGGCAGATCGAGATGTTCCGTCTGCCCCCGATGACCCTTCGGGTCTGGCTGGAGGATCCGGATCCCCGGATTCGCTCCCGCGCCACCCGCGCGCTCGGCCGGCTTCGCGACGGCGATCGCGCTCCGGCGCTGCTCGGCAAGGTCCTGGTGGACTCCGACCCCACGGTCCGCGCCGAGGCGGTCTTCGCCGCCGGCCAGACCCCGAACACCACCAAGCTGCTCGTCGAGCGCTGGGAGAAGGAGCAGGACGGCGCCGTCCGCGCCCACCTCGCGGTGGCCCTGGGCAAACAGGGAGGCCCCGAAGCGGTGAAGCTGCTCGTAGACGGGCTCGACAGCCCGCAGGCCGCCGCGTGCGCCGAGGGCCTGGGTCGGCTCGGGATCCGCAAGGTGGACGGCGCCGCCACCGACACCGTCGCCCGCGCCCTCCTCGACCACCTCGGCTGGGCGCTCTCGCCCGCCCACGGCGACATCGGGTGGGCCCTCGCCCGGATGGGCCTCACCTCGGTCTCCCCCGAGACCCTCGCCCGCCTCCAAGCCGGCGCCCTCGAAGACGGCGACGCCGCCGTCCGGGCCTGGCTCGTGCGCGCCTGGGCCGGCCTCGCGACCGGCGACGACCGGACCGCGACCCTGGCCCTCCTCGCCCGCGACCAGAGCACCGGCGTGCGCATCGCCACCGCGCGCGCCATCGCCAAGACCTGTCCCCTGCCCGCGGTCGCCGTCGCCGAACGCCTGCTCGCCGACGCCGACGAAGCGGTTCGCCTCGAAGCGATCACCGCGCTGGGAACCTGCCCCGCGTCCGCCGCGGGCCCCCTCATCCGCCCCCTGCTCACCCACCCCGACGGGCTCGTCGCGGCGACCGCGCTCCGGGCGGCGGTGGCCGCCGGAACGCTCGACGGCCCGATCGAGGCGTGGACCGCGCCCGACCGACCGCTCCCGGTGCGCATGGCGGCCGCCGAGTCGATGAAGGACCCTGATCGCCTCGTGAAGTTGGCGCTCACCGCCACCGAGGCGCCCCTGCGCTCCGCCGCTGCCGGCGCGGTGCTCGCCGCCGAGGCCCCCCGCCTCACCGACCTCATCGCCCTGCTCGGGTCCACCGACCCGGTCATCGCCCAGGCCGCCGCCGACGGCATCAAGGAGAAGCCGGACCCCACCGCCGAGAAGCCGCTCATCGACCGGCTCGCCCGGGGCGACCTCCAGGCCGCCGAGGCGACCACCCTCGTGAAAGCGCTGGCCGCGATCTACGCCACTGGCACCATCAGCAAGCCGGCGCCGGGGGCCGCGAAGGCGCTCAAGCCATGGCTGGGCCTGGCGGCGGTGGAGCTCGAAGCACCGAAGATCGCCGCCGTCCTCCAGTTGCCCGTCCCCGAGACGGACCACCCGACGCTGCGGCTCCCCGCGCTCGCCGACGTCCTGACCATCCGCTCAGCGCGCATCCTCACCAGCGAGGGCGAGATCCGGGTGTCCCTCGACCCCGTCGCCGCGCCCTACACCGTCTGGAACTTCGCCCGCCTCGCCGACCAGGGCTACTTCAACGGCATCGATTTCCACCGTGTCGTGGCCGACTTCGTCATCCAGGCCGGCGACCCCCGCGGTGACGGCTGGGGCGGCCCCGGCTACGAGATCCCCGACGAGATCAACCCCCTCCCCTACGACGTCGGCGCCCTCGGCATGGCCCTCTCCGGCCCCGACACCGGCGGCAGTCAGTGGTTCATCACGCTCGCCCCCCAGCCGCACCTCGAGGGGACCTACACCGTGTTCGGGCGGGTCAGCTACGGGATGCGCAACGCCTGGGCCATCCAACAGGGCGAGCGCATCGAGAAGATCGTGATCGAGCGCATCCCCTGGGAGTAGCGGGGGCGGTCGGCCGCGAGCCCGCCCGGCGATGCCGCCGTCGCGACGGCCATCCGGCTACAGCCAGAACGCGACCGAGACGCCTTCGTCGAGGAGCAGCTGGGCGGTGATATCGGCGTTCAACACCGGCAACAGCGCGTATTGCTTGACGTCGTACTCGTCCCAGCCGCCCCCGGTCGGCCCGCCCTCGAGGGCGTACCCCACCGCGCGCCCCGGGTAGGCCCAGGCGATCGGCTCCTGGCCGTCCGCGGTGGTGGTGCTGCTGTAGGTGAGCACGTTGGCGTCGGTGGTGAAGGTGTAGGAGTCCCCCGTGCTCGGCGGCAGCGCACCGGAGACGATCAGGAACGAGATCGCCCCGTCGTCGGAGACGTAGCGGGCGTCATCGTAGGCGCGGCGCCCCTGCACCCCGGACTTCGATCCCTCGACTTCCCACGAGAGCAGGGCCCCGTCGTAGGTCACGAACCAGGTTTCGCTCTGCAGGACCCCCGCGCAGGCCGAGGCCACGACGTAGGCGCCGGTGTCGACGTCGAAGACGATGCTCTCGCTCGAGGGGGTGCCGAGGTCCTCGTACTGAAGGACGCTGTCGAGGTCGTCGGTGTACCGGTTGGGGCCCTTCGGGCCTTCGTCGGTGGCCGCGTAGCAGCCGGTCGAGGCGTCGAGCACGTAGACCACCCCGGCGCCCGAGGACACGAGGATGGTGGGTACTTCGGGCCATGCCCCGAACTCGGTCGGGATCTGGAGCTGGGTGGGGCCGGCGCTGGCGGCCAGCGCGGTGAGCGGGGCGCCGAGCGGGATCCCCTCCACCTCGGGCGTGACCGGGTTGGGATCGACCCACCGAGCGTTCTCGGTGTCGTAGACGTCCACCCGGCCGAGCCCCAGCGGGAGCACGAACAGGTGACGGAAGGGCGTGCCGTCCTGACCCAGGCCCCCGGCCCACGCCACGTCGATGAGCGGCGCCGCGGTGACGAGCGTGGTGACCTGGCGGGCACCGTCGGCGCCGGAGACGAGGTGCACCTGGGGGAGGGCCGCGTCCGCCGCGTACAGGACGCCCGCGTCGTCGAGCACGAGGCGGGTGGGCTGCGAGCCGGTCGGCAGCACGATCGTGTCGCGCACCGCCGCGGTCGCGGCGTCCATCACCACGATCCGGCCATCGGCGAGCGACACGTACAGCGCGCCGTCATCGGCGAGGAGCGCCATCGCGCGCGCGCCGAGGTCGAAGCCCCGCACGCCGGTCTCGGTGTGGAACTCGAATCGGTCGCCGAGGGTGGCCTCCCCCTGCAGGTCGAACTCCACCTCGCGGTTGTCCGACCAGTACCGCTCGCCGGCGATCGGCTCCCGGTCCTGCTTGCCCGACGCCGAGCCCTCGGCCCACCACCGCGTGCCGTCGTAGACGATCGACCAGTCCTCGGTGGTGGTCAATCCCGGGCGGAGCTCCAGGTCGGTGATGGTGGGGGCGTCGCCGCTGCCGTCGGCGTCGACGAACAGCACGCCGCTGTCGTCGGGTTCGACCTCGCGCGGGCCGTCCTCATCCACGGAGATCACGTAGGGAGCGCGCAGCAGCAAGCCGGAGGCGTTGTCGATGGTCCACACGTCCACCGCGGTGGGCTCCGCGTAGACCGCGACGTCCGCGAGGATGCGCTCGTCCCCGAAGGGGATGGCGCTGGCGCGGAGGAAGGACGCGCTCGGGTCGTCCGACAGGAAGCGGACCCCCTTGAGATCGAGGGGGACCACGGTCCCGCTACGGGAGTTCGCGACGAAGCCGGTGGCGACGTCAAACGGACCGACGCCCTCGGCGAGGGTGGTCGCGGCGACCGGGCCGGAGAAATGGGCGAACCGATCCTGGGAGGTCGTGCACGCGAGGAGCAGGAGGAGCGGGCTCATTGGTTGCCGATCCAGGCCAGGGGCTCGAGGAAGGTGGGGCTGGCGGGGTCGGCGTCGAGGATCACCACCGTCCCGTTGACCTGCTGCTGTTCGACTTCGCCCGAGTAGTTGCCGACCGCGAGGAAACGACCATCGGGTGACAGCGTCAGTTCGTACGGGTTCTCCCCGACCGCCTCCGCCTCGGCCACCAGGGTGCCCGGCGCGCCGAGGGCGAGGTCGTAGGCGATGACGCTGTTGCTGTTGAAGTTGCTCACGAAGAGGTGATGCCCGTCGGGGTGCAGGATCATCCGCCCCGGTCCCACCGACGCCTGGGAGTCAACCCCGGCGTCGTACCCGGCGCTGCCCCGGGCCATGGGGATGCTGGCCACGATGGCGCTCCCCACCGTCTCGAGGTCGGCGTCGTCCTCGACCTGATCGAGGTCGACCGCGTAGGCGGCCTCGGGGGCGTCGTTGAGCCACCAGAGCCAGTTGTGCACCGGGTCGAAGAGCATGTCCCGGATCCCGGCCCCGGTGAAGGTCACCGACGCCGTCATCAGCGTCTCGACGTTGAGGTAGTTCAGGTCCTGGAAGGACCCTCCCGAGTCGTCCCGGATGTCGACCACCACCACCGCGGCGGCCGACTCGCACCCCACGTAGAGGAAGCCCCGCGCGTCGTCGCGGGCCAGGGTGGCGCAGCCGGTGAACTCACTCACGTCGGTGGTCGAGGCCCCCAGCGCGATGGCGTCCTCGTCGTTCTCGGGCACGAAGCTGAAGCCCCAGGTGTCGGCGAGGGTCGGGTAGTCGAGGTCCCGCCACGCGCGGTCGCCGTCGCCGAGCACCGCCCGGCCGACGCGTGCCACGTCGGCATCGAGCCCCGCGTACCACAACGCGTCGCCGTCGGCGCCGCGCTCGAGCACCGGACGTTCCAACCCACCGGCGCCGATGCTGCCGGGCCCGGCGGCGATCACCGGGCGGCCGGCACCGGCCACCGTGGTCGCGCTCACCCAGTCGCCATCGGGGGCGCGTTCGGCGTAGCCGATCTGCCAGCCCTCGCCCGAGGTCCCGGCGTACCACATCTGGTCGACGCCGAGCGCGTCGTTCCAGACCACGTACGCATCCTTGGCGCCGGAGTCGTCCCAGTCGCCGAGCGGGCCGCCGTCGAAGGTCCAGGCGTCGCCCGCACCGGCGACGCGGGCGTAGGCCACGCCATCGGCGCTGGTCGCCTCGCCGACGCGCCAGCTTCCGCCGTCCCACGCCGCGTAGTAGAGGTGGAGCAGGCCATCGGCGCCGACCGTGACCGACCCCGGGTACATGCCCACGCTCTCCCAGTCCGCCTCGGGCTCGAGCACGGGGTCGGCGTCCGCGGTCCAGGTCACCCCGTCGTCGGAGGTGGCGCGCCCGATGCGGGTGACGCCGTCGGCGGTGCCGGCGTAGTACAGGACCCGCGTGCCGTCGATGGTGGCCACGACCGCGCTGGAGACCTGTTCGTCGTCCCATCCGCCGGCCGCGCCGGGCGTGAGGGCGGGCGCGTCGGCCACGGCGAAGCCGCGACCCACACGAGTGGCGATGCCGATGGTGCCTGCGTCCTCCCCCTCGGTGAGGGAAAGGTAGGTGAGCCCTTCGTGGACCGCGTCGACCCGCACGCCGCCGTCGGCGCGGCCGTCGAGGCCCTCGGGGTCCAACCACTGCCCCGCGGCGATCCGCAGGTGGTGGCCGTTGTAGCTGTCGGTGATGTCGTCGCCGGGCAGGATGACGTCCCCGACGAGGTCCCCGGCGCTGTCCCGGAGGAAGAAGGCGCCGTCACTCAACGCGAAGAACGCGACCCGGCGGGGCGCGTCAACCGCCACGCCCTGGGCGGCGATGGCCACGCCGGTCGGCTCCCAGTGGGTGCCGTCGATCGAGACCGCCTCGTAGACGTCGCCCCCGAGGCCGACCCGGTCGTAGAGCAGGTGGAACCGCCCGCCGTAGTACTGCACCGCCGGCGCGGCGGCGT
>JAYVAS010000677.1:0-4720 GCA_043750895.1 Pseudomonadota bacterium | reverse complement strand
GCGGCCTTGACCGCGATCTCGGCCGTCTCGAAGTCGCGGATCTCGCCGACCATGATGACGTCGGGGTCTTGCCGGAGGAAGCACCGGAGCGCGGCCGCGAAGTTCAGGCCGATCTCGTCGTGCATCTGCACCTGGTTGATGCCGTAGAGGTTGTACTCGATGGGGTCTTCGGCGGTGCTGATGTTGTGCGAGGTCTTGTTGAGCTCGGACAGCGTCGAGTACAGCGTGGTCGTCTTTCCGGAGCCGGTGGGGCCGGTGATGAGGATCATGCCGTAGGGCTTGTTGATCGAGTCCTTGAAGTCGCGGAGGATCTTCTCCTCGAAGCCCAGCTTGGTCATGTCGAGCTGGAGGTTCGACTTGTCGAGGAGCCGCATGACGGTCTTCTCGCCCCACAGCACCGGGCAGATCGAGACGCGGAAGTCCATCTCCTTGCCGCGGCCCATCTTGAGCTTGATGCGGCCGTCCTGGGGCAGGCGCCGTTCGGCGATGTCGAGGTTCGCCATGATCTTCAGACGCGAGGTGATCGCGTGCTTGAGCCGCAGCGGCGGCTTCATGACCTCGTACAGCATGCCGTCGATGCGGTACCGGATGCGGAGCTGCTTCTCGTAGGGCTCGATGTGGAGCGCCGCCGGCGCTTCGCGCTCGGCCTCGGTCGAGCTCCGCACCTTGGGCACCACTTCGGCTCGCCACGCGGCGTAGCCGGCCAGGACCCCGGCATAGAGGAGCTGGTTCGCCCGGAACGGGGGGCGAGGGCTGCGAGTCGCTCGGTCAGCTCCAACGGCGAGAACTCGACGGCGCTGGTCCCATCGCTCCACACCCTACTTCTTGCCGATGCGAACCCGCCCGTCCGGGAGGCGCTCGATCCGCCCCGCGGCAAGGGGCGGGAGGATGTATCGACACTGGCGTCGATCATGACGATGATGCCATGGAATCAGGCCAACAATTCGCACATGCGATGTCGCAGGTTCGCGGACCGGGGGAGCACCGGTTTCGGAGCGAGGGCCCGCGCGCCCGGCCTCTCGATCGTGCTATGGTCGAATGGCCACCGTCTCCCGCACCATCTGGAGTCACACGATGCCCTTCCTCATCGCCTTTTTGAGCTCCATTGCGCACGCCGTGTGCACGCCGACGCTCTCATCGCCGGCCGCGGCAACGGGGTGGGACGGGGGAAACGGCACAGCCAGCCCGCAAACATTCTCCTGGACGGGGAGCGGCTGCACCCAGTACCGGTTGCAGGTGGTCGGTAACGGGGGGAGCTGGTCGAATCCCGCGGACGTCACGTCGACGACGTGGGCACCGTTTCTCAGTCGCACGTTCGCGACAGCGGTGTGTGACGCCGAAATCGCAGGCGATTGGGCCCCGGGCTTGCGGTGGCGAGTTCAGGGGAAAGACAGTGGCGGCACCATCACAACGACCTCCGCCCGTCCTCTCCTCATTGACTACGACTCCGACGACTATGCCTCCGGACTCGGCTACGGGCCGAACTCACAGGGGGTGAATCTGGGAGACTGCGACGACCGCTCTACGTCGGAGTACCCCGGCGCACCGGAAACCTGCGGCAACGGAGTCGACGAAGATTGCGACGACGGCGGGTTCCGCGGGGTTGTTGTCGGGACGAACAACGGGTCACAGTTCTTCTCCGCGTACGACCTCCTCACAGACTCTACCGCGTTCGATGACTACATCGGTTGGCTAAACTCGATCAACGCGAACTGGGTCGGTATCTATGTCGGGATGCAGTACCTCGACGCCATCGATACCGACCTCACAATGATCAAGCCGGCAGACATCACGACATGCTCGACGTCACCGTGCGAGTCCGACTATGCAATCTGGACGTGGGACGACGCGGTGCTCCAGGAGATGACGGAGAAGTTCAAAGCGAGGGGTTCAAGGTGTACTGGGCGATCGCGCTGGACCCGATGGACGACAACGGCACGCCTACGAACGGGAGTAATGACGGAGACGGATCTCCTGACCGCGACATGATGGGCTACCGGTCTACCGACACGGACTACATCGGCGACATCGCCGACCGTGGTCCGTCCCCTGGGTACTACACAACTACCAACTGGATCTGGGATCAGAGTGACGCGACGCAGATCGCGGCCGTGGCCGATTTTTGGGCCTCGTACACTGCGAACGCAGTCGACATCGCCACCTTCGCCCAGAGTATCGACGGGGACGGGAACGGGAAGAGTGACGTCGACATGATCGGGCTCGGCGTAGAGACTGACGGGCTCTTCCGGTATTCGGTGTACCCCACCGAGATTACTGACCTGTTCGACACCGTCGACGACGTATACAAGGGCATGATCACCTACGACATGCACTGGGACCGTTACAGCTCCGACGTGTCCGACACCACCATGTACGACGACGCGATGGAGGTCTGGTACGAGGTTCCTTTCGACGTCATCGGCATCAGTGCGTGGATCCAACTCTATGGGTCGACGTACTCCACGCCGCTTGCCGACTCGGTCTACTCCGCGGAGTGGGACGCCATCCTCGCGGATCGCCTCGACGACCTTCACGCCGATTTCCCGGACAAGCCGATCGTGTTCACGGAGTTCGGGTACGTGGACTACGTCGACGCTGGGAACTCGGTCGACGAGTACCAGTTTGAGACTCGGGGCAACGCCACTCAAATTGGCTACGGTCAGACCACACAGAGCGACATCCTGGAGACGTTCTACGCGAATCGTGATGACGCGGGGACTAGCGACGATTGCGACATCGTCCAAGGGACGTTCCTTTGGAACAACCTGACCCTCGAGGATGCCGGGTGGGACAGTGAGGCCACCTCGGGGTACACCATCGCCATCCGGAACTGGACACACACGTCGACCTCGACGGCGTACTCCGCCAGCACCACCGTGGTCGGTGCAGCTTACAGCGCATGGGGCGACTGACCGCGATAGTCGGCCCCCGGCCCCCCGCACCGTTCTGTACTTGGCTCCTTCAGCACGGTCCCGCGGCGTCGACTTCGCTCTTCGTGATCGACGTAGGTTGCCGTGGGGGACCCCCCGACTGGGTTCGGGTGTGGCCCGGTGATATCCGCGGGGTCGGCATCGATCCGGACCGGGTGGAGATCGAACGGCTCTGCGCCGAGGCTCGGTGGCCCGGGATCTCCTGGGTGCCCGGATGGGCCGGACACCCAGCGGGCGCGGATGGCCTTCCGAGCGGCATGGATCGTGCAACCTGGAGAGCCCTGAACCTTGGGACGTGGCGGCGCACCAGCAGCGCCGTGGCTCAGCGTGTTCTCGCCGAGGAGGTACCCCCTGGCGATCCGGGCCAGCAGACCGAGCCTCCCCCGATGGTGAGCGTCGACGAGCTGTGCGTCGGGAGTCCACGCGTGGATCTTCTGAAGGTGGACACTGACGGTCACGACCTGGAGGTGCTTGAGAGTGCGCCTGCCACGCTGGATCGTGCACTCGCTGTTGCCGTGGAAGTGCAACTGCAGGGCCAAGCGCACCCGCGCGCAAGCAATTTCGCCAATATCGACCGGCTCCTACGCTCCGCGGGATTCGAACTCTTCGACCTGCGTGTACACCGCCACAGCCGCGCAGGACTTCCTGCTCCTTTCTGGGGCCGCGGCGGTGCTCCGACCCACGGAGGTCAGACGGTCTGGGGAGACGCGGTCTACTTCCGGGACGTCATCGCGTCACCATGGCGCGGGCTCCAGGATCGCGGGTGGATGCTCGCGGCTCTCTTCGAGCTCGCGGGACTGCCCGACTGCGCTGTGGAGCTCGTCCAGGCCGGCCTGGTGCCCGGCGCGGACGAGCGTGCCGTTGCGGCACTCCGTCGCGGCTGGTGGCGGGACGGCGGAACTCGGGCTCTACGCTGGTTGAGCGCGCGTCCGGGTATGCTCCGACTCGGTGGGGACGGGCGCCTCTGGGAGCGCCTCACCCGGATACCCGCGGCCGTCCTTTGGCACCCGTGGCGAGCTTGACCCGTTGACTCAACGCGCCGCAGGGCACCCGAAATGTCCACGCGACGTGGTCCCAGCGTCGACCGGCCTGTCTTCCGACACTGGTATGGTGTAGCACAGCGCCGAGGTCGTGCACGCCCAACCGCCGCCGGAACGAAGGCACGGATTGTCACTCCTGACTCGTTTGGCGGGCCTGCAGGGGAATGGCAAGGGTCCGGTGGTGGCATCGCGGATCGCGGATCCTGTCAAGCGCCACCCTCTTTCCCCGATGGGCGGTTTTCGTCCGCCATGGCGGGACGGGAACCACCCTCACGGCGGTGCGGGCCGGTCGCCCCCCGGTCATCCTTCCGAGGACCGCCGACCAGCCGTTCCACGGAGCGCTGGTCGCCGAACTTGGCTGGGGCCGCGTCCTGCCGCGGACGAGCATCGACGCGTCCATGCTCGCCGCCGCGGTGGCCGAGGTGGAGCGGTGGGAGCCTACAGCACTGGCCGAATACGGGATCGCGGCTGGCGTCCGGTCGTACGAGGAGCTGGCGGACGGGCCCCACGCCCAGGTCGCCTCACGTGACTACGTGGCCCGATGCCCCGCCGTGCAGTCCTGAGCGGTTTCGCGGGGCGCGGCCACGCCCGGTGGACCCGGGCGGAGGCCGGGCCTAAGCTGTGGATCTGCCCGGTACTGCGTATAGCCCGTTCTAGTCCGGCGCCGTCACCCGCACGACCTCTTCCAGCGAGGTCATCCCTTCCCGGAACTTCGACAGCGCCGACATCCGCAGGGTCTTCATCCCCTGG
>JAYVAS010000676.1:0-2027 GCA_043750895.1 Pseudomonadota bacterium | reverse complement strand
TCGGCGGCATGGCGCTCCTCGACCGCTTTCACTGGCTCATCTACGTGTTCGGCGGCTTCCTCATCCTCACCGGGGTGCGCATGCTGGTGAGCACCGACGCCGAGGCCCACCCGGAGCGCAGCCCGGCCTTCAAGATGTTCCGGCGGGTGGTGCCGTCCACGAGCAGCTTCCACGGAGACAGCTTCTTCGTCCGCCAGGCCGGCAAGTGGCTCGCGACCCCCCTCTTCCTGGTGCTGATCCTCGTGGAGTTCACGGACGTCGTCTTCGCGCTCGACTCCATCCCCGCCATTCTGTCGGTCACCGACGATCCGTTCATCGTCTTCAGCTCCAACGTCTTCGCCATCCTCGGCCTGCGGTCGCTGTTCTTCGTGCTCGGCGGCGTCATGCACCGGTTCGCCTACCTGAAGGTGGGGCTCGCCCTCACGCTGGTGTTCGTGGGCGGGAAGATGGGCGCGTCGGAGTTCGTCCACGTACCCATCGTGGTCTCCCTGGCGGTGGTCGCGCTGCTCATCGGCGGCTCCATGGCCTACTCGTTGTACAAGACGCGACAGAACGGGGACGACCCAGGGGCGCTTCCGGGTCCGGCGCCGACCTCCAAAGAGAACGTTTAGGCCGCGGAGGGGGGAGCAGCAGCCAGCTACGCCTCCCTCCACCCCAGGCGCGCCGCATCCTCGAAGCAGATCGCGGTGTTCTCGAAGAACAGGGCGCCGAAGTCCACCGACCCCTTGAGTTGCCGCAAGATCGAGTACGTGCCGCCGAGGCCCCGGTGCAGGTAGACCAGCTCCCGCGGGGCCCGGATGATGCCCTGCTGCATGACCTTGAGCTTCAGGGCGGTGAGCCGCTCCTGGACGCCGTCCCGGGCGCTGCCGAGCTGGACCGGCCCGCCGGTGAAGGGGGTGGAGATGATGCGACAGACCTCCCAGAGCACGTCCTCGGCGGCGGTGTCGCGCTTCTCGAGGGCGCCGATACGGTGGGCGTAGGCCATGGCCGGCTCCCGTTCGTCGCGCATGGAGTGCCAGCCCACGTGCCCGTAGTCCGCCATCCAGGTGGTGTCGTACCGGCGGACGCACCCGAAGTCGAGGATGCCGACCTTACCCTCAGGCGTGAAGAGGTAGTTCCCCGGGTGGGGGTCGGCGTGCACCGCCCGGTGCACGTACTCCATCTCCATGAACACGCGGGCGACGGTGTTGGAGGCCCGCGCGCGCGCGGCTTCGCTCCCGGTGGCGGCGAACACCCCGAGCGGGCGCCCCACCAGTCGCTCCATCGTGAGCACCTTGCTGGTGGACCAGCCGCGGTGCACCCCGGGCGTGACCACATCCGGGTCATTCCCGTAGTAGCGCTTGAACTCCTCGAGGTTGGTGGCCTCCACCGTGTAGTCCAGCTCTTCGAGGAGGCGCGCCTCGACCTCGGCGAAGATGGCGTCCAGCTCTTCCTTGTCGCGGTTGAGCACCCGCCCCGTGACCATCATCGTTTTCAGCGCCGAGAGGTCGGACGACACCGAGCCCTCGACGCCCTCGTGCAGCACCTTGACCACCACCGGCGTGCCGTCGGGGAGCGTGGCGGCGTGGGCCTGACCGAGCGACGCCGTGCCGAGGGGCGCGGCTTCGAAGGAGCCGAACAGGGTGTCGAGCCCGCCGTTGAGCTCGGCTTCCACCCGGGCCTTGATCTTCGGGAACGGAATCGGCTCGGCGCGGTCGTTCAGCTTCCCCAGCGCCGCGCGCGCCTCCTCGGGCATGTCGAGGTTGGAGGCGAACATCGCCACCGTCTGCCCCACCTTCATGGCCGCGCCCTTGAGCTGGCCCAGGTTGGCGACGATCCGCTCGGCGTTCTGCTTGTGCGCGCGGGCGAGGCCGTCTTTCCGGGCCTCCTCTCCCTGGAAGGCGCCGGCGACCCGCTGGCCGAGGTACGAAGCGCCCACCCCGACCGCAGTGGAGCCGATGGACGCGAGGCGGGACAGGCGGGAGGCCATGGGAGCAAAGCCTAATCACCGAGACATGTGTTGACGTGGCGCGGCCCTCCGCTACACT
>JAYVAS010000675.1:0-13168 GCA_043750895.1 Pseudomonadota bacterium | reverse complement strand
GCGCCCCCGGTCAGGCGGCCCCGCGCCCTTTGAGCACGGCGGGGACGGTCTTGAGGAGGACCTGGAGATCCAGCCAGAACGACCAATTCTGGATGTAATTGATGTCGAGGCGCACCATCTCGGCCATGCCCAGCTCCGACCGGCCCGACACCTGCCACAGCCCGGTGATGCCCGGGTTGACCTTGCAGCGCTGCTCGAACCAG
Organism: Pseudomonadota bacterium; assembly: GCA_043750895.1. Classification (GTDB taxonomy): domain Bacteria; phylum Myxococcota_A; class UBA796; order UBA796; family SXON01; genus JAYVAS01. The sequence goes on along the minus strand of JAYVAS010000675.1, from coordinate 12,965 downwards.
TACCGCATCTCCGGATCCTCCTCGATCCCCTCGAGGTCGGACGCCGGCAGCGCGCGGGGGCCGACGAGGTTGAGGTCCCCGCGCAGCACGTTGATGAGCTGGGGAAACTCGTCCACCGAGTATTTACGGATGAACCGCCCGAACGGGGTCACCCGCGGGTCGTTCTTCATCTTGAAGAGCCGCCCGTCCGACTCGTTCTGCTGCTGCAGCTGGGCGCGGAGGGCTTCGGCGTTGGTCACCATCGAGCGGAACTTGTAGAAGCCGAAGGTGCGGCCGCCCTTCCCGATCCGCTTCCCGATGTAGAAGACCGGCCCGCCATCCTGGAACTTGATGATGGCCGCCACGAGGAGCAGGAACGGGGAGATCAGGAGCCCCCCGGTGATCACCGCGACGAGGTCGAAGCTGCGCTTCATCTGCTCGGCCAGCGTGGGGTACTGGATGCCGATGAAGTCGATGAGGTCGAGGTCGCCGATGCGGACGAAGCCGAGGCGGGGGCTCACCGCGCCCCAGGAGTAGGGCGCCTGCAGCACGCGCAGGCCCATGTGGTCGGCCTGGACGGCGAGCTTCAGCGCGTCCTCGCGCGGGATGGTGCGCGTGGCCAGGATGACCATGCGGATGTCGTGCTTGTTGACGATGTGGGCGAGGTCGCCGATGTCCCCGAGGATGCGGTTCGGGGGGACGGCCATCGCGCCGCAGCCCGCGGTGCGCAGGAAGCCGCTCACGGTACAGACATGGCGGGCGTCGCGGAGGATGCGCTCGGCCATCGACGCGCCGTCCTCTTCGATGCCGACGATCACCGCGTTGGCGGCGGTGGGGGGCGTCTCGAGGCGGAGCAGGGCGCGGAAGGTGGCGAGGCGGGCGGCGGTGAGGAAGAACCAGCTGAACCCGAGGAAGGGGAGGATGAGCCCCTTCGGGTACACCCGGTCTCCCTGGATGAAGTTGATGAGGACGGTGAAGACGCCCATCAGCAGGGCCGAACGGCTCACCGAGGACACGATCCGGACGCTGTTCTCCATCCGGCCCGGATCGTGGAGGCCGAGGCGGCGCAGCGCGACCAGCCAGGCGGCGAGGTAGACGACGCCTGCCGGCATCCACGGGTTGGGGATCATCAGCTCCCAGAAGGGGACCTGGACCATGCGCTGCAGCATGGGCGCCCACCAGAGCCAGAACAGCCAGGCCGCAAAGAGCCCGAAGACGATGCAGGACGCATCGAGTACCGCGAGGAGGAGCCCGACGAAACGGTTCATCTGGGCGTCACTGGTTGGGCAGGACCTGACCGTCCCCCGTCGTGACGTTGCGGTAGATCGACGAGGCGCTCACCGCAGGCGAGAGGATCGAGGAGATCCGCTTGAAGAAACGTTCGACGTTGGTGATCGTCTTGGGGGGCACGACGATGATGTCCCCGGCCTGGAGGAACACGTTCTGGGAGAAGTCACCGGCGCCGTAGATGGACGCGATGTTCACCGTGTACAGCTCGGGCTTCGCCATTCCACCCCGGATGAGCAGCACGTTGTCGGTGCGCGCGTCCACGTTGATGCCGCCGGTGCGCACGAGCGCCTCGAGCATGCTCATGCTCTGCGTGAGGTTGAGGACCGACGGGGACTTGACCTCGCCGAACACCATGACGCGCGCGGAGTTCACCGCGAGGACGTTGACCGAGACCTGGGCGTCCACGTAGTACTGGGCGATCGCGGTCTGGAGGGTCTTCCCGATCTCCTCGAAGGTCATGCCGGCCACCTGGAGCCGACCGACGAGTGGGTACGAAATTGCACCGTCCGGCGCGATCGTCACGTCCATGGTGAGGTCGGCGTGACGCCAGACGAACACGCGGAGCACGTCCCCCGGGCCGAAGGTGAATTGATCGGCTTTGGGGACGGTCAGATCGATGTCGGCGTCGCTCACGTTGGGCGGACGCGCGGCGTGGGCGCAGCCGGCGAGCAGGGCGAGAAACAGCAGGGCACGCATGGGCGGGGAGGTAGCGGGGAGAAAGGTGTACGTCAACCTTCGGCCCCGGAGAGTCTTACTGAAGCCTTGCCACTGCCAGACGATAACTGGTATAGGCCACTAGTTGGGAACCGTTTGCCCTCCTCTGGGCATCTCGTCTCGACACTCGTCGCGGAGCCTCATGGAACTGCTCAAAGTCTGGACCGCCCTCCTCCGTCGGAAGTGGCTGTTCGTCCAAGCCGTGGTGTTCTTCGTGATCGGGGCCGGCGCGCTCGCGATGGTGTTGCCGAAGCGGTTCGAGGCGACGTCCAAGATCAGCGTAGAGACGTCGGACGCGATGTCGTCGCTGCTCGGCGAGATGGACCTCACCGAGATCGCCCAGTCGCTCAACGGCTCGAGCGACGACATGATGACCATGATCGCGCTCGCCTCGGTGCGCGAGGTGCTCGACGAGACGGTCTGGCGCCTCCAACTGCGCGACACCGACGGTGAGCTGCTGCCGCCCGAGAAGCTCCTCATCCCCGGGATGGAGGGCGAGCTCCTCGCCCAGCCCTGGATCGAGATCTCCCAGTCCCAGGGCACCAACATCCTGCTCGTCAAGGCCACCGCCAACAGCGCCGAGCTCGCGGCTCTCCTCGCCGACACGATGGTCGAGGTGTACCTCCAGCAGTCCACCAATCGGGCCAAGCAGGACATCCGCGACGCGCTTGGCTTCGTCAGCACCGAGCTCGACACCCTCCGGGTCCGCTACGACTCCGAGCTCAAGGAGCTCGCGGATGCCCAGCAGGCCGAGGGCGTGATCGACCTCGACACCGAGCAGAAGGCCGCCGTCACCCGCGTCAGCACCCTGTTCGAGGAGATGATCGACGCCAAGAAGGGCATCGCCGACGCCTCCGCCGCCGAGCAGGAGCGTAAGGTCTGGAACAGCCGCGAAACGGCCGAGATGCTCTCCCCCGGCTCCACCTCCTCCAATCCGAAGCTCAAGGAGCTTCAGCAGAAGCGGGTGGAGCTCCAGCAGGAGAAGGACAAGCAGCTCCTCGACAAGACCGAGAACCACCCCGACGTGATCGCCCTCGACTCCGAGATGGCGGTCGTGCTCGCCCAGATCGGCGGCGCCTTGACCGAGCAGCACGTCCTCGATCCCGCGGTCGAGTCCGAAGCGGTGAAGCGCCGTTCGTACCAGAAGCGGCTCGGTCAGATGCAGGCCGAGATGGAGCGCACCATCGCCGACGGCAGCCGTCTTCCCGAGAAGGCCCGGAAGCTCGCGCAGCGCCAGCTCTCCGCCACCGCCACCGAGACGGTCTACCAGTCCCTGCTCGAGCAGCAGTACCAGATCGCCGTCGCCGAATCGATGACGGTGTCGAACATGAAGATGGTCGAAGGCGCGAAGGCGCCCGACAAGCCGGCCGCGCCCAAGCTCCTCGTCTACCTCGTGCTCGGCGCCTTCGTCGGCGTGGGCATGGGCGTCGGGCTGGTGTTCCTCGCCGAGTACATCGACGACAGCATCCGCTCCAAGGACGACATCCGGCTCGCGTGGCCGGTGCCGGTGCTGGGCATGGTCCCCAACTACAAGCCGAAGCCGGCCGCCCGCTTCATCGACTCGCTCCCCGCCACCGACCCGCTCTTCGAGTCGTACCGCGGGATCCGCAGCTCGATCGCGTTCGCCGGGGTCGACTCCCCGATCACCATCCTCACCGTCACCTCCTGTGCGCCGGGCGAGGGCAAGAGCACCTTCTGCACCAACCTCGGGGTGTGCCTCGCGAGCGATGGCCAGAAGGTCGTGATCGTCGACTGCGACCTGCGCCGGCCCACGCAGCACCGGGCCTTCCCCACGCTGTCCAACCAGCGGGGCGTGTCCTCGGTGCTCACCGGCAACTGCACGCTGGCGGAGGCGATCCAGGAGAGCCCGGTCGCGAACCTCCACATCCTCACCTCGGGGCCGCTCCCGACCAACCCCGGCCGCCTGGTGGAGAGCCTCCGGCTCCGCTCCCTCGTGACCGAGCTGGCCCGCAGCTACGACATGGTGATCCTCGACGCGCCGCCGCTCCTCGCGGTGGCCGACGCGCTCGCCCTGTCCCGCGCTTCCCGCGCGACGATGGTGGTGGTGGAGTTCGGCAAGACCACCCGCCGGATGATCACCGACCTGCGCGGTCGGATGGAGTCCGGAGGGGTCGAGCCCATCGGTGTCGTCCTCAACAAGGTCGACCCGAAGGCCGGCTCGTACGGCACCTACCAGAAGTACGCGCGCCTGTACGCGAAGCGCCCCACCGAAGTGCCCCACATTCGCGCCGGCGGGGAGGCCTCCTGATGTTCGGCCTCCTCCTGTTGCTCGCCTGCGACGCCGCTCCCGAGGACATCGCCAAGGCCGTCGGCTCCGAGAACCCGGTGATGCGCGAGGACGGCGCGAAGATCGCCCAGAACTACGACGATCCCGTCGTGGTGCAGGCGCTCGTCGCGGTGCTCTCCGATCCGTCCGAGAAGGTGCGCCTCAACGCCATCGAGTCGTTGGCGGAGCTGAACGCGACCGCGGCGGTGCCGGCGCTGATCGACAGCCTGAACGGCGATCCCGTCCCCAAGGTGAAGCGCGCCGCCGTGGACGCCCTCGGGCGGCTGTGCGCCAAAGAAGCCGTGCCGGACATCATCGCCTACGTCGAGGCCTTCTCCCCCGACGATCGCGAGCAGATGGCGGGGGTCTGGGCGTTGGGCTGGATCGGCTCCAAGGGCCTCGAGCCCGAGCTCAAGCGCGCCACCTTGTCCACCCTGGTCGCCCGCCGCGAGAAGTCCGGCGACAAGTTCATCGTCTACCAGGCGAACGCCGCGCTCCGGACCCTCCGCTAGTCGGTTCCGCGGGTGTGGCCACGACCGAGGTGAGCCGCAGCGGATCCCGTTCGGGCACGTCGGGTAACCAGGCATCCGTCGGGTCGCGGGCTCCCAACGCGGGGCGGACCCGCCCGGGCGCGAAGGCGCCGAACTCGGCGCGCAGGCTCACCTGCCAGGTCACTGCGCCGTCGGCGAGCGTGGTGACGCGCTCGAACCGCACCGTCCAGTCTTCGTCGGGGGGGACGTTCCAGAGCACGCCGGCCGTCCAGCGGGAGGGGGCAGCGGCGGTGAGCCAGTCGCGCGGGACCCCGCTGGTGTCGGGGTCATCGGCGGAGCGTGCGGTGCCGAGCAGGTAGACGCCCGGGTAGACCCGCTGCCGCGCCGTCACCCGCCACTGGCCGGCGAGGGCGAGGACGTCGACGCGAAGGCTGGAGAGGAGCACCTCGGACAAGGAGAGGAACGCCCCGTAGTCCAGGAATGGGGTGCGGGGCGGGTCGTCGGCGTCGCGGAACCGCCAGTCGAAGCCCACGGCCAGGGACGGGAGGCGCCGCCGGTCGGCGCCGATTTCGGTCTCGGCGCGGTCCAGGTCGTTCGCGAGGCGCCCGCCCGGGCGGTGGATGGGGACGAAGCCGCCGCTGGGCTGCTTCTGGAGGCGGAGACTCGGGTTCAGGACGGTGTCGAAGACGGTGTAGAAGGCGTCGACCGTCGGCGCCCGCGCCACGGTCTCGTCGGCGATGCGGCTGACTGAAACCAGGGCGGCGGAGAGGGCGGCGTCCCGCCACACCGTGGGGGCGTCCTCGTCGAGCCAGATGCCCGTTCCGGTGCTCGCGACCAGACGCCAGTGCACGTCGGCGGCGGCGACGATGGGGCTGAACGCGGCGCTGGCTCGCCGCCCGCCCACCGTCTCTTCGAGCACCGCCTGATACCGGACCCCGTAGTTCCAGCCGACCGGGTGGAGGTCGGCAGCGACCGGCCACGCGAGCCAGTTGGGGGGGACGCCGGCGAGCACGACGCCGACGAGCGGCAGAAGCATTCTGCGCAAGGTACCATGCCGGCTCCATGCTGCTGGTCGCCCTCTCTCTGCTCGCCCACGCCGAACCGTGGGATGACCCGGCGGCCTCCACGGTGGCGGACGAGGTGCGCGCCCAGTCCATCGACCACTTCCTCGGGGCGGCGCCGGTCGACTACTTCGACTACGCCCGTCGGTATCCCGCCCTCGCCCCAGGATCCGATCTGCTGGCCCCGGAGCAGGCCTTCCTCGCCGACGGCGGGCGCGCGCGATGGGTCGTCCGCGGGCGCGTCGGGGTCGATGCGGGCACGCTCGATCCGGTGAACGCGGGGGGCCGGGACGCGCCCGGGATCACGACCGGCACCGTCGCGGTCGACGGGCGCCTGTACGCGGGACCGCTGGTGGTGGTGGTCCGCCCCGCGGTGCAGGGGGCCGTCGCGCCCGGCTCGGCCTCGGTGTACGCGGAGGAGCTCTGGGCCGCGGTGGGGAGCCGCGGCGCCCAGGCGGGCTTTGGCGCCCGGCCCCGTTGGTACGGTCCGGCCCACCACAGCACGCTGACCCTCTCCGACAACGCCTCCCCGCCGTGGATGGGGTGGATCGCCGGCGAGGGGCGCTGGAAGGGGAAGGCGGCAGTGCTGGGCCGGTTTCGGGCCGAGCTGGACGTCGGCGTGCTCGATCGGCCCCGCACCGACGTCGTCCGTCCCGGCTTCCTCGCCCTCGATCTCCGCTGGCTCCCCTGGACCTGCGTGGAGATCGGCGCCACGCGGATGAGCGTGTTCGGCGGGGTCGACCGCCCGCCGGTCGATATCGGCCAGCTCCTCCTCCCCACCGAGCCCCACGTCTACGACGATCCCGACCTCTCCGAGGCCGACCAGAACGAGCTCGCCGCCCTCGACTTCCGGGTGACCTTCCCCCTTCGGAGATGGTGGGGACTGCCGGTCGACAGCCTCGAGGGCTGGTGGCAGTACGGCGGCGAGGACGTGATCGGCCGGAAGAGCGGGGGCATCCCGTACCCGTCGCTGGCCGGGGTCGCGAACATCTACGGCGCCGCGGTCGCGGTGGGCCCGGTCCGGGTCGAGCTCGAGTACGCACGCTTGATGGATGACTACTTCCGGTGGTACATCGGGCACCGGGTCTACCACGAGGGGTTCACCCAGGCGGGCCGCCCCATGGGCCAGTTCGGCGGCACCGACAGCGAGAACCTGTGGGGCGCGGTACGCTGGGAGGGGGACGGGCTGCGGCTGCGGGTCTCCGCCGAGCGGCTCCGTCGGGTGAACGTCATCGAGGCGCTCAACGACAAGCTGTTCGCCTTCTCCACCGACGAGGAGCACGTCCGGGTCGGCGTCGCCGGCGGCCGCGCCCTCCCGCGGTCGGGCTGGGTGGACGCGGAGGTGGAGGTCGACGCGGTGCGGGGTGTGGACTTCGTGCCCGACACCAGCCGGGTCGCCTGGCGGGCCTCGGTCACGGTCACGCCGGGGGCGTGGTCGGGGAGCTTCGGCGGGCGCGACCGGCCATGAGGGGGCGTGCCTCGGGTGTCGTCGCGTGCGTGGGCTGGGGGGTCTCGGGAGGGCTCTGCGGCGGTTCGACCGTGGGGTTGGGGGAGGCGATCTACGTGCTCGCCAGCACCGCGCCCGGCGAGTACCAGGCGCTCGTCTACGCGGCGGTGCTCTACGGGCTCGTCGGCGGGCTGCTCGGCGCGGTCCTGGGCCTCGGGGTGGCGGGGGTCTCCCGCGGGAACCCGCCGAGTCCGGGGCGGGTGTGGTGCCTGAGCTTCTTCGGGGTGGTCACCGGGCTCGGTGTGTTCATCGCCCGGACGGTCGTGGATCGAGCCGGCTACGCCGAACAGGGCGTCCCCGACGCGGTCGTGGTCTGGATCCTCCTCGGTTTCCTGGCGATCTCCGCGGTCGGCGTGTGGATCGGGACCAACCTGCTCACCAAGACCCCGTTGAAGGTGTTGCCGGGCCGGAAGGGCACCCTGGCCGCCTGGGGCGGGCTCTTGGGCCTGTGCGCGCTGTTCTCCTGGGCGCCTCCGCCCGGTCCCGGGTGGGTGCTCGCGCCCGCGCACGAACAGACCCCGCAGCTCCGCGAGAAGCCCGACGTCTACCTCATCGTGGTGGACACGCTCCGGGCCGACGCGCTGGGGGTCTACGGCGCCCCGCCCTGGGCGACGCCGCGCCTGGACGCGTTCGCCGCCGAGGCGGTGGTGTTCGACCAGGCGGTGTCGGCCGCTTCGTGGACCCGGGCCTCGGTCGCGTCGATATTCACATCGCAATGGCCGTCCTCGCACGGGTGCCGCACCAAGGACGCGATGCTCGGCCCGGACGTGGAGACCCTCGCCGAGGTGCTCACCCGGAACGGGTACGCGACCGGCGGGTTCCCCAACAACCCGAACATCACCAGCACCTTCGGCTTCGATCAGGGGTTCTCCTGGTACCCGGCCGAACCCGACTACCCCTTCGGCGCCGCCGAGAGCACCTACGCCTTGTCGCTCTACAGCGTGCTGCGAAAGGGCTGGGCACGGGCGTCCCCCCACCGTCGGGTGCAGGACTACTACCACCCCGCCGAACGACAGGTGGACCGCGCCCTGGACTACATCCAGGCCCAGGGGGAGGCCCGTCACTTCCTCTTCCTCCACCTCATGGAGCCCCACGACCCCTACTTCGTGCACCCGCTGAACGGGGAGGCCGTGGGGAGGGCCGACCAGCCCGATCCGCCCGCCAATCAGGTCGATCGGCTCAAGGCCCTGTACGCGGGTGAGGTGCTCCACGCCGACGCCGAGCTCGGTCGTTTCTTCGACCGACTGGCCGCCGAGGGGCGCTACGACGACGCGCTGATCGTGGTCACCTCCGACCACGGCGAGGAGTTCCAGGAGCACGGGGGCTGGTGGCACGGGGTGACCCTCTACGAGGAGCAGGTGCACGTGCCCCTGCTGGTGAAGCTCCCGCGCCGGACCCGCGGGGGGGTGCGGGTCCCGTGGCAGGTCCGGAGCATCGACATCGCGCCCACCATCGCCGACCTCGTGGGGGTCGACATCGGCGCCGGCTGGCTCGGCACCTCGCTGTTCGTGGACGACTTCGACGCGCAGCTCGCCCTGATGCGTCCGCCGGTGCCTCCCGCCCTCGAGGGGACGGCGCCGGAGGGGGCGGATGCGCCCATCGAGGACGCGTCGACCGAGCCCTTCGTGCCGCCCTCCTGGGGGACTCATCCGGCGTCGCTGCCCGCCATCTCCGAGCAGGACTTCGAGGGCTACGTCCTCCAGTCCCTTCGGGCGGACGGCAAGAAGCTCATCGAGGTGCTCCACGCTCCGACGCCCGACCCCCGGTTGCTGCCCGCCGCGACCTGCTTCGACCTGCTCGCCGACCCGGAGGAGCGCCACAACCTCGCCGGGACCGGCTCCGACTGTGAGGCCGTGCTGGCCCAACCGCTCCACGACAGCACCGGCCGGGGGGCGAACGCCGAGACCCCGCCGTGAGCCGCGGGGCGCGACTGCTCGTGATCGGGCTCGATGGGGCGACCTGGTCCGTGCTCGACGACCCCACCGTGCCGCTCCCGACGCTGCGGCGGCTGATCGCCGGGGGAGCGGCGGGGACGCTCGCCAGCACCATGCCCCCCATGACCCTCCCGGCCTGGTCCAGCATCCTGACGGGCGTGAACCCGGGGGTCCACGGCATCCTCGACTTCACCCACCGACCCCCGGGGAGCTACGGCGTCGCCTTCCTGAACGCGACCCACCGCCGGGTGCCGACCCTCCACGAGCTGCTCTCCGCGCGCGGTCGACGGGTGGCGAGCCTGACGGTGCCGGGTACCTGGCCCCCTCGGCCGGTGAACGGGGTCATGGTGAGCGGGTTCGACTCCCCGGTCGCGACCCGGGCCGAGCGGGGCCACTGCCTGCCGACCTCGGTGTACGACACGCTCTCTCGCCGGTTCGGCGGGGTCCGCTTCGCGGACTTCCAGGAGACGGCGTTGGGGGAGGGGTGGCACGACCGCGCGCGGGACGCGCTGTTGCGCGAGGTGGGCCGCCGCGAGGCGATCGCCCGCTTCCTCCTCGACCAGGAGCGCTGGGACCTGTTCATGGTGGTGTTCGGCGAGAGTGACACCGCCGCACACCACTTCTGGGCCCAGCACGACGCCGCGTCGCCGCGCCACGTGCCCGGCCACGCCCGGGTGCTCACCGAGGTGTACGCGCGCCTCGATGCGGCGGTGGAGCGGCTCGCGCACGACGCCGAGCTGGTGTGCATCGTGAGCGATCACGGCTTCGGCGGGGCGGGAACGCTCGCCCTTTACCTCAACAATTACCTCGCGGAGATGGGTTGGCTGCGACCTGCCGAGGGCATGAGCGCGGGAGCCGGCGACCGCGCCCGGCGCGCCGCGTTGCGACTTCCGGTGGAGCGCCTGGTGCGGCGTCTCCCCGCGTCGGTGCTCGGGCGGGTCGAGACCGGGACCCGCTACGGAGCCGTCGACTTCAGCCAGACCCGGGCGTGGTCGGACGAGCTCAGCTACGCCCCGTCCATCCACCTCAACGTGCGGGGGCGCGATCCGCTCGGCACCATCGACGACGTGTCGGCGGCCACCGATGACCTCACCCGACTCCTCTACGCGTGGCGGGTGGACGGGCGCCCGGTCGTGGCGCGGGTGTGGCGCCGGGACGAGGTCTGCCAGGGGGAGGCGGCGGCCGGCGCCCCGGACCTCGTCTTGGAGCTGGCCGAGGAGGGGGGCTACACCGCCACCCTGTTGCCGTCGGCGCGGGTGGCCCGCACCGTCACCTCCCGGCGCCTGACCGAGGCCGAGTACCCGGGTGGCAAGGGCCTCGGGACCAACGGGACCCACCGGCGGCCCGGGGTGCTGGTGCTGCACGGTCCGGCTTTCGTGCCCGGCGCCCGGGTGTCGGGGCGCGTGGAGGACGTGTTGCCCACCCTGTGTGCTGCCCTCGGGGAGGCGGTGCCCGATCACGTCGAGGGGCGGGTGATCGCGGGGGCGTTGCGGTCTTCGATCGGTGTGCCCCCGTCGGCGGGAGAGACGCCGGTGGCGCCGTCGTCGCCGTCGTCGCCGTCGTCGCCGCGTGCCTGGCGTGCGACGGAGGAGGCCGGGCTCCGGAGACGTCTGGTCTCGCTCGGGTACCTGTGAGGGTCACGGTGGCGGCGGCCATGCCCTTCCCCAGTCCGCAGGGCACCCAGGTCTACGTCCGCGCCAGCACCCGGGCGCTCGCCGCCGCTGGGCACGCGCTGACCCTGGTCTGTTACGGGCACGGCGACGGGCCCACCGATCCCGGCCTCCGGGTGGTGCGGACGCCGCGGGTGCCCGGCTACCGGCGTCTCCGCTCGGGGCCCGACCTCGTCAAGCCCGCGCTGGCGCTGGCACTGGCCCGACGCATCGCGGCGGAGCCGGCCGACATCGTGCTCGCGCACCACGTCGAGGCCCTGGCGGCGGCGTTGGTCGCGCGGCGGTGGACGAGGGTGCCGGTGGTGTGGGTCAACCACACGCTGCTCGCGGAGGAGTTGGGGAGCTACGCGCCGGCGTTGTCCGAGGCGGTCGATCACCTTGGCGGGTGGGTCGATCGGGGTCTGGCGCGGCACGCCGACGGGATCGTCACCCTCTCGGACCGCGCGGCCGCGTGGTTCCGCGCCACCGGGCATCCCCGGGTCCACGTCCTCCCCCCGGCCATCGATCCCGGCGACTTCGCCGACGTCTCCCCGGCCGAAACCCCCGCCCGCACCCTGGTCTACGCGGGGAACCCGGACCGATACCAGGACCTCGACGTGATCGTCGCGGCGATGCGGCATCTGCCCGACGTCCACCTGAGGTGGGTGAGCCACGCGCCCTCGGCGGGGGTCGGCGTGGGGGAGTGGATCCAGGTCAGCGGGTGGGCGGCGGCTCGGAACCTGCTCGCCGGCGCCGCGGTGGCGGCGGTCCCGCGTATGCGGTGCGGCGGGGTGCCGATGAAGCTGCTCAACGCGCTCGCGCTCGGGGTGCCGACGGTGGTCGCCGAGGGGAGCGCGCTTGGCCTTCCCGGGGAGGTGAGCGTGGTGGGCGGGGACCCGGTGGCCTTCGCCGACGGGGTGCGGCGGGGGCTGGCCCACGGTCGTTTCGACCCCGCCCCGATCCACCGTCGATGCGACTGGGGCACGGTCGCGAACCGGCTCAGTCACATCTTCCACGAAACCGTCGTTTCGGTTTCTCGACAGGTCGGCGTATACTGACCACCGCTTGACCCAGGTGACTCCGTGGTGCGACTCCTCAGCCTCTCCCTCCTCCTCGCTGGCTGCAGCGACACCCAGCTCAGCTACACCAAGGAGGATCCGGTGGAGATCCTGCCCGGGAGCATCACCGGGCGCGTCTGCGATCCCTCGGGCCGGCTCTGGCTCCCCGACGCCCTGGCGTACGTGAACCTGATGGATGACGAAGGCGTCATCTACCAGACGGTGCAGGCGTACAGCGACACCGACGGGTACTGGACCCTCGCCGACCTCCCGGGCGAGCGCGAGTACACGATCTTCGTCCAGTACGGGAGTGAGATCCTCCAGACCGAGACGGTCTGGGTGGGGTCGGCCGAAGCGATCGAGCTGGAGGAGCCGGACTGCTTCGATCCCGTCTCCCTGGACATCGCCATCGTGACCGGGGACTACGACAACTTCGACCTCGTGCTCGGTCGCCTCGGGTTCACCAACTACACGTCGATCAACGGCCAGGACGGCGACGTCCTCAACACCTTCCTCGGCGACCCGGCGGCGTTGGCGGCCTACGACATCGTCTTCTTCAACGGTGGGTTCGTCGAGGACGGCACCATCTACGACACCACCGACCCCGACAACGCTCAGACGGCCCAGAACGTCCAGAACGTCGTCGACTACGTGAACGGCGGCGGCATCATCTTCGGGTCCGACTGGAGCTACGATCTGGTCGAGCGTGGCTGGTCCGACCGGGTGGACTGGGTCGGCGCCGACGAGGTCCCGGACGACGCCCAGAAGGGCGACTACGACCTCGTGAACGCGGCGGTGTCGGACGCTGCCCTGGCCGAGTTCCTGGGCAAGGACTACCTCGACGTGCAGTACGACCTCCCGGTCTGGCCGCCGATCGAGTCGATCGCGACGGGCGTGTCGGTCCACCTCTCCGGCACGGTTCCCTACTCGGACGGCCTGTCCGAGTACACCCTGACCGCGGTTCCGCTGCTCGTCAGCTTCAACTCCGAGCAGGG
>JAYVAS010000674.1:0-4509 GCA_043750895.1 Pseudomonadota bacterium | reverse complement strand
GAAGGGGAAGGCCTGGGTGGCGGGCTCGATCGGTCCCACCGGTGCCCTCTTCGCCCCGGTGGGCAAGGTCTCCCCCGGCGACGCCTACGGCGCGTTCCGCCAGCAGGCCGAAGTGCTCGCCAGCAGCGGCGTCGATCTCTTCGTCCTGGAGACCTTCAGCAGCATCGCCGAGCTGTGGCAGGCGGTCCGTGCGGTGCGTTCGCTGTGCGACCTCCCCATCGTCGCGTGCATGTCGTTCCCCTTCGTCGGTCCGGGCCAGACCCAGCTCGAAGGGGAGAGCCCGGAGAAGGCGGCCTCCACGGTCTCCGGCTGGGCCATCGACGCCTTCGGCACCAACTGTTCCAACGGCCCGCGCGGCGTACTGCACGCCCTGGAGCGGATGCAGGCCGTGACCGACATGAAGCTCGTGGCCATGCCCAACGCCGGCCTCCCGCAAGTCGTAGAGGGGCGCACCCTGTACCTCGCGGCGCCCGAGTACATGGCCGAGCACGCCCGTCGTTTCGTCACCAGCGGCGCGCGCATCGTCGGAGGCTGCTGCGGCACCACGCCGCAGATGATCAAGGAGATCACGACCTTCATCCGGACGGTCACCGCCGACCAGCGAACCCAACGGGTCATCGCCACGGTCGAGCCGGACAAGAAGGACCTCGCGCTGGTGCCCCTGCACCCCTCCGAGAAGTCCGAGTTCGGCCGCAAGCTCTACTCGGGCAAGTTCTGCATCTCGGTGGAGTTGGACCCGCCCCGGGGGGTCGAGGCACACAAAGCGGTGGAAGGCGCCGCCATGCTCAAGGAAGCCGGCGTCGACATCGTCAACATCGCCGACGGTCCTCGGGCCGTGGCCCGGATGGGCCCCTCCTCGCTGGCGCAGCTCGTCCGTCAGCACTCCGGCATGGAAGCGTTGGTCCATTACTGCTGCCGCGATCGAAATCTGCTTGGGATGCAGATGGACCTTCTCGGCTCCAACGCGGTCGGGCAGAAGAACATCCTGGCCATCACCGGGGACCCCCCGAAGATGGGGACCTACCCGAACGCCACCGCGGTGTTCGACATCGACGCCATCGGGCTCATCACCTTCATCCAGATGCTGAACCGGGGCCTCGACTTCTCGGGTCAGCCCATCGGCGGCAAGACCGACCTGCTCGTCGGCGCCGGGTGCAACCCCGGCCACATCGACCTCGACCTCGAGGTAGAGCGCTTCGGACGAAAGGTGGAGGCCGGGGCCGAGTTCTTCTTCTCCCAGCCGCTCTTCGACCCGGAGCTGATCTACCGGTTCTTCGAGCGCACCGACAAGTTCGCCAAGGTGCCCTTCCTGATCGGCATCATGCCGCTCGTGTCCTCGAAGAACGCCGAGTTCCTCCACAACGAGGTCCCCGGGATGCAGGTGCCCCAGTCCATTCGGGACCGGTTGGCGGCGGCGCCCACGAAGGAGGCCCAGCGGGAGGTGGGCATCGAGGTGGCGCGCGAGGCGCTCGCCGAGATCGCGTCGCACCCCCGGGTGAACGGCGCGTACATCTACCCGCCGTTCGGGTCCTACAAGGCGGTCCTCCGCGTGATCGAGGTCGTCGCCGACCGGCGCTGATCGCGGCTTCACACTTCTTCACGTCACCACGACCGCGGCGCAACGCGGGGTGCCGAGGATGGACAGGCAAGGCGGATGTCCCGCCGCGCAGTCCCCCCGAGGTACCCATGTCCGATTCCACTGTCTCCCGCCCCGCCCGCCGCTGGGGTTTCCGCGTCGCCGCCCTCCTGCTCGTGGGGGGCGTCGTCGCCGTCCCGCTCGCCATCGCCGGCGGGGCTGCCTCCGGCTGCCACGGCGGCTGGGGCGGCCCGGAGACCGCCGAGGAGGCCCGCACCATGGTCGGCAAGGCCAGCGACCGCATGCTCGACCGCCTCGACGCCACCGCCGAACAGCAGACGCGCATCGACGCGGCCCTGGACACCGCGGTCCCGTCGCTCTTCGCCCTCCACGTCGAGGCCCAGGACCTCAAGGACGAGCTCCACGACGCGCTCCTCGGCGACACCGTCGACGCCGTCGCCGTCGAGGCCACCCGCGTCGACGCCATCACCCTCGCCGACCGTGGCAGCCAGGTCCTGGCCCGGGCGGCGGTGGAGATCCTCTCCACCCTGACCCCCGATCAGCGCGCCGAGGTGGCCGAGCGCCTCGACGGCCACGAACGCGGGAAGTAGGCCCGACCCGGATAGGGGGCCCTGGTGCCCCCTCCGCCGGCCCACCTGACCCTCCCGCTCGCGGTGGCGGTGCTGCTGCTCGGCGCTGCCGCCGGGGTGATCTGGCACCGGGCCAACCCGCCCCGTGGCGTCGGCTGGCTCGTCGCCGCGGTCCTGGTGGTGATGCCGGCGGTGCTCCGGGCCCCCGTGGTGTTCGGCACTGAAGGGGTGTTCGACATGCTCGCCCCGGGGCTGCTCGTCACCATCGTCGGCCTGGCCGTGCGTCGCCGCGCGTGGATGGTGGCCATCGCGGCCGCCGTGGTGGTGGGCGAGGAGCTGGACTGGGGTCAGGTGCTGGTCTTCTTTCCCACCCCCGAGGTGATCGGCACCCTGAACTCCCGCAGCACCGCGCTCAACTTCCACAATCTCCGCGGTCTCGACGTGCTCTGGCAGCCGCTGCCGCTCCTCCTCCTGATCGGGAGCGCCGCCCGCCCCTGGCTCCCCCCCTGGCTGGTCACCGCGCTGACCCGGTGCGGGGTCCCGCCGGTGGTGCCCGCCCTCGGCCCAGTCCTGATCGGCCTCGGGGCCTTCTCCCAGCTCCTCACCGGCGCCGCCGGGGCACGCCCCATGGACGAGGCCTTCGAGCTGGCCTCGGTCTGGGCCTTCCTGGTCGGCTGGGAACGGGACGCGCGGCCCGCCGACCGATAGGGCGAGCCGATGCCGCCCGCCCTCTGGCCCCTGGCCATCTACGCCGCCGTGCTCCTCGCCCATCGGATCCTCCCCGCTCGTGCAGTGGCCGGGTACGTGCGCGGCCCCGACGGGGCGCCGCTCCGGTACCGGCTCAACGGGCTCCTGGTGATGGTGCTCGCCGTCGCCGGGT
Source organism: Pseudomonadota bacterium (assembly GCA_043750895.1). Lineage (GTDB taxonomy): Bacteria > Myxococcota_A > UBA796 > UBA796 > SXON01 > JAYVAS01. Next base: position 1,463 of record JAYVAS010000674.1, on the reverse strand, counting down.
GGGTCGCGGTGGGCTGGAGCGGACTTCTCCCCTGGGACGCGCTCTACCAGCACCGGGTCGAGGTCACCCTGGGCGCCTTCGTGCTTGGCCTCGTCTACACCTTCGCGGTGGTCCTCCCCGCGCCGCCGGTGCGCGGCCTCGCCGCCGACCTGTTCTTCGGCCGCCTCGCCAACCCGCAGTGGCGCGGCATCGACGCCAAGATGTACCTGTACCTGGTCGGCGCGGTGATGCTGGAGCTGAACCTGCTCGGCTTCGCCGCCCACCACGTCCTGACCTTCCCGGACGACCCGTCCCCGGGGGTGCTCCTCCACGTGGCGCTGTTCAGCTTCTTCCTCTTCGAGTACCTCCACTTCGAGGAGGTCCACCTCTACACCTACGACTTCGTGGCCGAGCGGGTGGGGTTCAAGCTCGGCTGGGGCTGCCTCGTCTTCTACCCCTTCTTCTACGCGGTGGGCCTGTGGACGACGGCCGCCCTGCCCAACCCGCACACTCCGACGCCGCTCCTGGCGCTCACGGCGCTGTGCTTCTTCTCGGGATGGGTGCTCTCCCGCGGCGCCAACCTGCAGAAGTTCCAGTTCAAGCGCGACCCCACCGCGCGTGCCTTCGGGCGCCTGGACCCGCGCGCGATCTCGGGCGACGGGAAACACGTGCTCTCGGGCGGTTTCTGGGGCCTCTCGCGCCACATCAACTACCTGGGCGAGATCCTCATGGCGACCGGGCTCACCCTCGCGCTCGGCCACCCGACGGTGCTGGCCCCGTGGCTCTACCCGATCTACTACGTCGCCCTGCTGCTCCCCCGGCAGCTCGACGACGATCGCCGGTGCGCCGAGCGATACGGCCCCCTGTGGGTGGAGTACTGCCGGCGCGTGCCGTGGCGGGTGATCCCCTACGTGTACTGAACGGCGCGATCAGGCGCCGTTTAAATCGCCCGTGTAGCCTTCGATCCAGGACTCGTAGCTGTCCACGCGGGTGCTCACACCGTAGGAGGTGCAGCGGGAGTCGCCCCAGGAGGTGACGCCGACCACGTAGACGGTGGTGCCGTCGTCCAGAAACGCAGGCCCGCCCGAATCGCCCGAACAGGGGCCGGCGTCGTCCGAGCTGCTGCTGGTGGCGCCGTCCTGCTCATAGGAGATCGCCGCCGCCTGCCAGGTGGAGGTGGTGTACCCGCTCGGACAACCGCCCACGCCGCAGCCGAGGGCGCCGAGGGGAAGGTCCACCTGGAGCCGATCACCGAATGCGCCCGTCTCGTCGTAGCCGAAGCCGACGAAGTTGAGGGTGACCCCGACGTCCGCCGAGGTGAGGCCGTAGGGAGAGGCCGCGGGGAGGGGCGGGACGGGCGCCGCTTCGGTGACCGCCGTGCTGAGGTGGAGCAGCGCGATGTCGTTGAGCAGGGTGGACGAGCTGTAGGAGGAGTGACGGTAGACCGCGTCGACCACGTAGTCGTGAGCGGTGAAGTCCGACCC
>JAYVAS010000673.1:0-11911 GCA_043750895.1 Pseudomonadota bacterium | reverse complement strand
CCGCGGCGAGGGCGGAGCTGTTTCCAGCCGCGGCGCCGACAGGCGCGGCGCTGCTTGCAGGCGTGCTGGGGGGCGGCACCGAGGTGCGCTGGCCATCCGGGGGCGCGGCGGCGGTCGTCAGCACGACCGGGGCGTCATCCCGGTGTTTGTCCCAGTAGAAGAGGACGCCGGTGGCCGCGAGCACGGTGACGACGGCGACCCCGAGGAAGGGCACGTAGCTGCTGGTGGACGCGCGCCCGTTCATCTGCCCGCGGAGGCGGCCGATCGCCGCACGCGCGTCCCGGGGGTCTACCGCGGGGTTCGCGCGCGGGGCGGGCACGGCGCTGCCAAGGGCGGCGCCGGCCGGGAGCGGCAGGCCGGAGGCCGTGCTGCCGGGCGCCGAGACCGGGGGGATGGGCGCGGAGAACGGGGGGGTGGCGTTGAGGGCAACGGCTGCGCTCGTAGCGGACGGCGCGCGGCGGTGGGCGGCGAGAAGAATGGGTCGGCCATCGGCAGAGACCACCGGCGCCGGGGGCGCGATCGGCGCCGACGCGGGCAGCGCATCGGACGGGGCCTCCCGGGGGCCGGTCCGCTGCCGGGGGGTGAACACGCGCACCGTCGCGCCCGCGGGGGCATCGGAGCCGAGATCGGCCACATCCTCCTCGTCTCCCGGGAGGGCCGCAAGCGGCTCCTCAGCGGTGATCTCGGGGTGGGTCTCGACCGGAGGCGTGGCGGCGAAGGCGGCGGCGCCTGCCGTCGCGGCGGCGGCCACGGCCGCGGGCCCCACGTGGTTGTCGGGCGCTTCCACCGCAGGCTCGAACGGCGCCGCGGTGTCGACCTCCGACGTCGCTTCCGCCTTCGCCGCGAGGGTCGGCGAGTCCTGCTCCACCGGCGCTCCGCGGGCCGCGACAGCGTGCTCCACCAACGCCTCGGGCGCCGGGGCAATCTGCTCCACCGGTGCTTCGGGCGCCGCCGCATGCTCCGGAGCCTCGGCGTCGCGCGCCGCAGCCGCTTCGGGTGCGCCGGCGGGCTCGACCTCGGCGCTCTCGACCGCGGGGTGCCCGACCTCGGCGAGGTCGGCCGTCTCGGCGGTCGACCCGTCGTCGCCGACCACGAGGTCAGCGTCGGACGTCGGGGCAAAGTCGGCGTGGGGCGTCGGGGCGAAGTCGGCGTCGGGCGTCGGGGCGAAGTTGGCGTCGGCTGTGGCTTCGTCGCTCGTGGCTTCGTCGGCCGGCTCGGCGGCGAGCCCTGGGGCCGGTCGTGCGTCGCCGAGGACCCACGCGTCCGCGCCCAGGGATTCGTCGGGGGTGAGGTAGACCCGCTCGACCACCCGGGTGGGAGGCGCGGCGTTCTCCACCCGGAGGATGCGCGGCGCGTCGAGGTCAGCCGGATCGGCCGGGATTGTGCTGGACGAGAGCGGGGTGCCGTCCAACACCGAGCGCAGCCGCGTGCAGTCGCCGATGCGCTCGTCGCGGATGGGGTGCAGGCACCCGATGACCGCGTTGATGAGGTGCGGGGGGAGGCCGTCGGTCAGGTGCTGCGGCGGGATGTACCGGCCCAGCGCGACCCGGTTGAAGATGGCGAGCACGTCCGGGCCGTCGTAGGCCCGCTTGCCGGTGAGCAGCTCGTAGAGGATGCAGCCGAGCGCGAAGATGTCGGCGCGTTGGTCGACCCGCGAGGGATCGGTGAGCTGCTCGAGGGCCATGTAGCCGGGGGTGCCGATGGCGATGCCCGACCGGGACCGCAGCGCGAAGTCCTGGTCCTCGAGCACCAGCCGGGCCAGGCCGAAGTCGGTCACCTTCGGGACGAGCTGCCCCTTCTCGGTCTGGAGCAGGATGTTGGCCGGCTTGAGGTCCCGGTGGACCAGACCGTGCTCGTGGGCGAGCGCCACGGCGTCCACGATGCCGCGGAAGAGCCGCTCGGCGGTCGACACCTTCACGCGGTGCGTGGCGAGCCACTTCTGCAACGACGGCCCGTCGATGTACTCCATGACCAACGCGGGCCAACCGTCCACGTTCAGGACGTCGTACACCGGCACGATGTTCGGGTGCCGAAGGGCGGACTGGATCTGCCCTTCGAACTCGAGCCGCTCCCGGATGGTGGGGGTCTGCACGTGCAGGACCTTCAGTGCCCGTACGGCCTGGTTCCGACGGTCGATGACCCGGTACACGGTCGCGATGCCGCCGGCGCCAACTTCGGCGTCTACTACGTAGTCACTGACGATTCGTCCGGATTTGAGCATGTGTGCGCGGCCTATTGTATCGCAGGAAAGGGCTTACGCGTCGAGTCTCAGGACCCTTGGCTCTTTGTTGTCGAAGGCTGGCGACTTCCTGACCACTAAATGTCAAGAGAGTCTATTTCTCCCATCCGCTCCATGATCTCGCGGAACCGGGGTGCGGCATCCTTTCCCATCAAATCGGCGAAAACGCGATCAGTGGCCACCTGTTCGCCCGGCGGGATCCGAATCTGGAGCAGGTTCCGCCGTTTGGGGTCGAGCGTCGTCTCGTACAAGGTCTTCGGGAGCATCTCGCCGAGCCCCTTGAATCGGCTGATCTCGGGAGTGGCCCGTGGCGGCAGCTTCTTGAGGATCTTCTCCTTCTGTGCGTCGTCCAGCGCCCACCACGTCTGCTGGCCCACGTCGATCCGGTAGAGGGGGGGCTGCGCGAGGTAGAGGTGCCCGGCGTCGATCAGCCCCGGAAGGTGGCGAAAGAAGAATGTGAGGAGGAGGGTGGCGATGTGGTGCCCGTCGGAGTCCGCGTCCATCAGCAGGATGATCTTCCCGTACCGCAGGCGGTCGCGGTTGAAGTCCTTCCCGATGCCACAACCCAACGCCGAGACGACATTGGAAATCTCCTGGTTCTCCAGGATCTTGGTGAGACTCGCCTGCTCGGTGTTGAGCACCTTCCCGCGCAGGGGCAGGATGGCCTGGAACTCGCGGTCACGGCCCTGCTTCGCGGAGCCACCGGCCGAGTCCCCTTCGACGATGAACAGCTCGGCGACGTCCGGGTCGCTGACGGAGCAGTCGGCGAGCTTCCCGGGGAGGTTGAGCCGGTTGGTGGAGGAAGACTTCTTCCGGACCTGCTCCTCGGCGGTGCGACTCGCCAGGCGGGCGCGCGCCGCCTGGATCACCCGGTTCACGATGACGTCGGCCACGGTCCGGTTGGTGTTCAGATACTGCTCGAGCCCGCCGCGCAGGGGGGCCTCGATCGCCGACCGGATCTCGGGGTTGTTGAGCTTGTCCTTCGTCTGGCCTTGGAACTGCGGGTCCTCGAGGAACACGCTCACCACGGCGAGGGCGCCTTCCCGGATGTCGTCAGCGGTGAGGGTGAGCCCTCGGGGTTGCAGCTCGTGGGTGTCGATGTAGGTCCGCACGGCACGGACGATCGCGTCGCGGGCGCCCTGCTCGTGGGTGCCGCCGCCTGCGGTGGGGATGCCGTTGGCGAACGAGACGAACATCTCGCGCGGGGCGTCGGTCCACGCCAACGCCACCTCGATGCGGAGCCCGTTCTGGCGTTCGAAGACGAACGGCTCGGCGTGGAGCAGCTTCCGATCCGACTTTCGGGCCAGGTGGATCACGTAGTCGCGGACCCCGCCGTCGACCCGGAACTCTTCACTGGTTCCGTGGACCTCGTCGCGGAAGCTGATCTTCAGTCCGCGGTGCAGGAACGCGGTCTGCTCGAGGCGATCCCGCACCACGTCGATGTCGAAGCCGAGCTCTCCGAAGATCTCCCGGTCGGGGGTGAAACGGAGCAGCGTCCCCGAGCCGCGGAAGTCGCCCACCCGCGCGAGCGGTGCGAGGGGGCGGCCGCGCTTGAACGCCTGCCGATACTCGCTGCCCCCGCGCCGGACGGTCACGACGAGGTCCTCGGAGAGCGCGTTGACCACGCTGGCGCCGACCCCGTGGAGCCCGCCTGAGGTCTTGTAGCCGCCGCCGCCGAACTTCCCGCCCGCGTGCAGCTTGGTGAGGACCAGCTCGACGCCGCTGATCTTGTACTGGGGGTGGATGTCGACGGGGATGCCGCGCCCGTTGTCGGTGACGGTGCAGCTCCGTCCGTCGGTGTGGAGCGTGACCCCAATCGCCGTGGCGTGGCCGTTCATGGCCTCGTCGACGGCGTTGTCCACCACCTCCCAGAGCAGGTGGTGGAACCCGTCGGAGCCGGTGCCCCCGATGTACATCCCCGGCCGTTTGCGGACGGGGTCCAGCCCCTCGAGGACCTGGATCTGGCTCGTGCTGTACTCCGGCGTCTTGGACGACATCAGCGTGCCTCCGGCGCTTCGGTGCCCAGCATGACGGTGGGTCCGCGCTTCCAGAGCGCGAAGTAGCCGCGCCGGAACAGGGACTGCCCGCGGGCGCCCCGACGCCCGGTGTAGTGTTTGGGATCGACGGTCACCTCGCGCCCGAGCGCGGTGAGGACCACCGGCCCGGCGTTCTGCTCCAGCGTCAGCTCGAAGGCGAAGACCCGGTCCTCGCCCTTCAGCGAGAGCCCGGTGAGGCCCTTGCCCGCCCCCTTGAGCACCCCCGCCTCCCACACCGGGAAGGTGAGCACGTTGCCCTCGACCGACGCGATGCACACGTCTTCGTCCCCGTTGGAGGCGTAGCCGGCCAGCACGGCGTCCTCGCCCGTCTCCTCCAGGCGCATGAACTTCCGACCGGAGCGGGTCGACACCTCCTGGTAGGGCGCGAGCACCAGCCGCACGATGCGGCCGTGCTTGGACATCGCCACGAGGTGCGGTGGCGGTGGATCCTCGTCGGTGGCGTTGGCCAGCGCCTCGGCGCCGACCGCGGGGAGGTTGCGCCGGTCGTTCGAGATCACCCCGATGATGCGCTCGCCGTCTCCGAAGTTGAAGGACTTCTGCACCGGCTCCCCGTGGCCGGTGGTGCTCGCCAGCCCGTCCACCCGGAGGGTGTAGGCGGTGCCGGCCGACGACAGGAGCGTCAGCGTCGAGCGGGTCGACGCGCGGAACACCCACCCGATGCTGTCGTTCTCGCGGACGCGGATCTTGTCGATCACGGTGACCGAGCCCTGCCGTTTCACCCACCCTTCCCGGGTCACGACCACCACCGCGTCCTCCTCGACGATGTAGGCGTGCTCGTCGTAGGTGGGGGCGGGCACGTCGGCGGCGAGCTGCGTGCGCCGCGGTTGCCCGTGCTCCTTGCGCAGGGCCAGGAGCTCCTCGCGGACGATGTCCCACAACGCGGCGTTGGACGCGAGCACCGCGCTGATCCGCTCCGCCTCGGCCTTCAACTGGTCGAGCTCCTCGCGGATGACCAGGATCTCCAGTCGGGCGAGGCGGTAGAGCTTCAGCTCGAGGATGGCGTCGACCTGCTCGTCGTCGAGGTCGAAGCGATCCATGATGCGCTGGGCGGCGTCGCGCTTGCCCTCGCTGGCGCGGATGATGCGGATGATCTCGTCGAGGGCGTCGAAGACGGTCGCGAAGCCTTCCAGCACGTGGATACGCTTACGAAGCTCGCTCAGCTCGTGGTCCAGCCGGCGACGGATGGTCTCGCACCGGAAGTCGAGCCAGTAGCGCAGCGCCTCGTGCAGGTTCAGCCGCTTCGGCTCGCCCACCTCGGGGTTCGCGGTCGGGACCAGGCAGGTCAGGTTGACGTGGAAGAAGCCCTGGAGGGCGGTGTGCTTGTAGAGGAAGGCCAGGGCGGGCTCGGCATCCTCGGGTGAGCGCAGCTCGAGCACGATGCGCGTGTTCTCGGCCGACTCGTCCTTCACGTCGAGCAGCTGGGGGACCTTCTTCTCGCGGATCAGGTCGGCGATCTTGCTGACCAGATCCCCCCGGATCTGCCCGTAGGGCACCGAGGTGATGATCGCGAGGTTCTTCCGGCCGCGCTGCTCCCGCTCCCAGGTGCCGCGCAGCTTCACCGGGCCCTGGCCGTCCCGGTAGATGGCGCGCAGCTCGTCGGCGCCGGAGATGATCTCTCCGCCGGTGGGGAAGTCCGGAGCCCGGACCTTCCGGCACAGCTCGTCCACCTCCGTCTCGGGCTTGTCGATCAGGAGCACGCAGGCGTCGATGATCTCGCGCAGATTGTGCGGTGGGATGCGCGTCGCCATGCCGACCGCGATGCCCTCCACGCCGTTGACCAGCAGGTGCGGGAACTGGGCGGGGAGCACGACGGGCTCGCTGTTCTGGCCGTCGAAGGTAGGTTTGAAGGCGACGGTCTTCTGCTTGAGCTCTTCGAGCAGCGCCATCGCCATGGGGCGGAGGCGCGCCTCGGTGTAGCGGTAGGCGGCGGCGCCGTCGCCGTCCACGGAGCCGAAGTTCCCCTGGCCGTCCACGAGGGGATGGAGGAGGACGAAGTCCTGCGCCATCCGGACGAGCGCTTCGTAGACCGAGCTGTCGCCGTGGGGATGGAACTTCCCGAGCACGTCGCCGACGATCGCCGCGCACTTCTTGTACCGCGCCTCGGGCGTGAGGCGCAGGCTGGCGAACATGGCGTACAGGATTCGCCGCTGGACGGGCTTGAGGCCGTCCCGAACGTCCGGAAGCGCGCGCGAGGTGATGACCGACAGCGCATAGTTGATGTAGCGCAGACGGGCCGCTTCGAGGAGCGGGACGGGCGTGGCGTCCATGTACGAACCGGTGACGAGGAGGGGTGCTGTACCACAGACGGGTACGGCGGAAGGGGGCCCGTTGTATCACGCGCCGGACGGTTCATAAACACCCGGCTCGCCGGGAGTGCGCGCTCCGTGCGCGACGCGCCCGATCAGCCGCGGCACGCCGGATCGTGCAGCTCCGGTCGGTACTCGAAGTGCATGGTGTCGTAGTGGTACCAACGGCCGCCCCAGACGAAGCCTTCGGCTTCGAACGCCCGCACCACCGCGGCGGGGATCTGGTTGGTCCACGTGACCGGTCGGCCGGCCGCGCGGTCCCACTCCCAGTAGCTGGTGTGGGCGACGACGATGTCGAGCGCGACGCCCCAGGAGTGGGCACTGCGCCGCCCGGTGTTGGCCACCACGCGCCAGTTGAAGGTGCCACCGAGCACGCCGGTCACGAAGCGGGCGAGGGTCGGGTCCGCGGAGATCGCCTCCTCGAGCCGGGCCGAGACGCGGCGCACCGGGTCGGCGACCGCCCGATGCACCCGCACCTCCTGGCCCACGAAGCGCACCGGCACCAGGGCCGCCTGGACCGCGTCGGCCGACGCGCCGTACACGGCGTCGAACAGCGCCTCCACGCGGGCCCGCCCCGGATCCTCCGCCGGGTCGGTGACCGGGCCGAGGGCGCCGGTCGGGTAGGCGGGCACGAGGGTGTCCTGGAGGTCGGGGTCGGCGATGCGGGCATCGGCGTCCTTGGGCCGACCGTCGTCCCACACCAGGGAGGGGCCATCTGGCAGCGCGAGCGACCAGCCGGCGGGACCGTTCACGGCGACGCCGCCGTAGCGCTGCGCCAGGCAATCGAGCTGGGGCGGAGCCGCGGGGAGGGCGACGGGGACCGGAGTCTGGGGGCGGGGCGGCGCCGGTTCGGCCGGGGCCGACGAACATGCCAGCGCGAGCGCGACGAGCAGCATCCGACGTCTCTATGAGCTAGACGACGCGATGCCCGCTCCGTCCCACTTTCTTCCCTTCGCCCATCATCTCGCCGACCTCTCCGGCGACGTCATCCGGCCCTGGTATCGGACCGACCTGGCGCTGATCGACAAGGGCGGACACTACGACTACGACCCGGTGACCGAGGGTGACCGCGCCGGGGAGACAGTGATGCGCGCCGCCATCACCGCCACCCACCCCGACCACGGCATCCTCGGGGAGGAGCACGGGCGACGGGCCGGGACCGGGCCGTGGGAGTGGGTGCTGGATCCGATCGACGGCACGCGCGCCTTCGTGGCCGGGCTCCCGACCTGGGGGACCATCATCGGGCTCCGGGAGGGCGGCGCGCCCGTGCTCGGGGTGGTGAACCAGCCCATCAGCGGCGAGCGATGGTGGGGATCGGACGCGGGCGCCTTCGTGCGGGACCACCGCGGCGAGCGGCCGATTCGGGCCCGTCGCGGGGTGACGCTCCGGGACGCGGTGTTCGCCACCACCACCCCCGAGCTGTTCCAGACCCCCGCGCAACAAGCCCTGCTCGCCGCCCTGCAGGCGGGCACGCGCCTTCGCCGCTACGGTGGGGACTGCTTCAACTACGTCCTGATCGCCATGGGGAGCATCGACGTGGTGGTCGAGCGGGCCCTGCAGCCCTACGACGTGGTCGGCGTGATCCCCATCATCGAGGCGGCGGGCGGGGTCATCACCAATTGGGCCGGAGGTCCGGCCGGCGACGGCGGTGGAGCGGTGGCGGCCGGCAGCCCGGAGCTGCACGCCGAGGTGATGCGTCTGGTGCGGGAGAGCGGCGCCACCGAGTGACCCGGAACCCCGGCTACGCGACCGCGGCGTCGTCGCCGTACATCTTTCGGAAGGCCCGGACGCTGAAGGCGAGCACGAACGCGTGCCCGAGCACGGGCACGTAGGCCGCGACGAACTGCATCATCAACAGCGTCAGCGCCATCAGGAGGTGGTCTCCGGGCCGCGCCAACGCGTGTCGGGCGGCGATCCCCACCGCCTCCCAGGGACCCCGCCGGTGCAAGGCGACGAGGGACGGGGCGAACCCGAAGAACACCCCCGCGACGAGGGCGCCGACGTAGCAGAAGAGGACGCCGACGACGCTGAGGAGCCCGGTGAGGAGGGCGACGCCGATGGTGGCGCCCAGGTCCTGGCGGAGCGTCGCGAAGGCGGCGTCGAAGCGCAGGGGGGCGTCCCCGCGCTGATGGGCGGCGATCGCACGCATCACGCTGGCGTTGAGCGGAGCGAACGCCGCGGCGAGGCCGGTGATGCCCACGAAGAACAGAAGGAGCCCGCCTCCTATGGAGAAGACGCTCCCCAGCAGGACCACCACGTCGCGCAGATCCCGGTTGCCGGCGATGGCGAAGCCCTCACCGAGCCCGACGGAGAAGACGATCCCGACGCCCATCACCGCGTACATCACGAGCATGGCGCCGAAGACGAACAGCACCGAAACCGGCACCAGCACCAGCCAGTGGGCGAGCCCGACCATCAGGTAGCCCTCGAAGTGGGTCCTCACGTCGGCGAGGGTCTCGCTCAACAGCTCCCCGATCGGGGGGAGGGGACCACCGGGCTCGCGCACGCCTGCGACGCTCATCGGGTGACCCACAGCATGGCGCCCAACGCGACGCAGACCGCGAGCAGGAACCCGGCCGTCATGACCAGGCCGAGGGCCAGCAGGGTGACCCATCCCCCCTCGCTCGACGGCCGGGGGGCCGCACCGACGGGGTCGAGCCCGTCGTCGCCCACCTCACTCGGGTCGGGGACGCCGACCATGAGGATGCTCGTCTGGGCGTTGGGGTCGATTCCGGGCCCGGGTTCGGCGGTGGACACCATGCGGAACACCCCGGTGCGCCCGACCTCGGGTTCGGCCCGGCCGCCGAGGCGGTGATCGAGGTGGTCGCGAAGGCTGGGCCCGTTCTGGGCGCGGAGCAGATCCATGAGCTCCCGGCGGGCCTGGCTCGCCGTGGGGCGGACGCCGGGCTCCCACGCGAGCAGGCGGCGGAGCAGCGGGGTGAGCGGATCTCCCCACATCGCGTCGAAGGCGTCCGCGACCTGTTGGTTCAGCGCGTCCTGGCTCCGCGCGGCCGGCCCGAAGCTGCGTGCCGACCGGCACTCCCAGCCGAGTACGCCCAGGGCGTAGAGGTCGGCGGGTGCCCCCACGCCGCCCACCCAGGCCTCGGGGGCGGTGTACCCGTGGTTGCCCGACCGGTACAGCGCGCTCGCACCCTGGCCGAGCACGAAGTCGGTGAGCTTCACCTCGCCCCAGCGGGTCACCCGGACGTTCCCGGGCTTCAGGTTGAGGTGAAGCAGGGGACGCGGCCGGCCGCGGGCGTCGGGGAGCCCGGCGTGGGCCGCCTCGAGGGCGGCGCAGGCCTCGAGGAGCAGCTCCGTGGTCGCCCGGGGTGAGAGCGCGCCCGACCCCATCAGGGCTGCGAGGTCGGCCCCCTCGATGAGCTCCGAGACCACCGCCGGCCGCCCGCCGAGGACGAGCGCGTCCTCGAAGCCAGCCACGGCACGATGGCGGAACCGGGCGAGCAGGCCGGCGTCGTCGGCGATGCCCTCGAGGACGTCGTCCACCGGGCGATCGGCGTCCACGAGCTTGATCGCCACCGGGCGGTCGAGGCCGGTGCTGCTGCGCCGCCACCCCCGCCAGACCGTGCCGTTCCGGCCCTCCCCGATCGGCTCGAGCAGGAGGTACGCGTGCGCGTTCGTCTCGGATTGCTGGCCGGGGACCGTCGCCTCGGAAGCGTCCGTCAACGAACGGCCACGGTGACACCGCCGTCGGTGACGACACGAATCCACGGCGACGAAAGGATGACGCAGTTGGTGCAGCCTTCTTCGCCGACCGGCAGGGCGGTGCCGTCGACGGTCGCCCCGGTGGCGCCGGCCGCCCAGATCTCGAGATCCCAGCCCCGGTAGAGCGACCCCGCGGTGAGCATCACCTCGTCGTCCGCGGTCAGCGCCTCTCCCGTGGACAGCACGAAGCCGGCCCCCACCCCGGGGACGATGCGCGCATTCAGCGCCCCGGCATCGTCGGCCCAGCTGTCGACGGAGCCGTCAGAGGGGGACAGGGTCTCCACCGACCGGCGCAACATCGGGATGGCTGTTCCGGCGCGCTGGAACACGGGGCCCTCCCCGAGGGGCGCGGCGACGTCGATCACCGCGTCCCCGTCGTAGCGGGTGCCGGTCCACCAGTGCACCCAGTCACCGGGCGGCAGAGCCACCGCGCGCGACAGCGCACCCTCGGTCTCGACCGGCGCGACGAGGAGGTCGTCGCCCACCATGAAGGTGTCGTCGCTGTCGGCGCCGCTGCCGGGGAAGGCCATGCCGACCGGGAGCAGGATGGGGAGCCCCTCGTCCCGGACCCGCTCCGACAGGCGCCAGAAGTAGGGGAACAGCCGGATGTGGAGCTGGGCGAGGCGCACGAAGGCGTCGAGGGTGGTCTGGTCGAACTGGGATTCGCCGTAGTCGGTGAAGTCCCACGGGTTGTGATTGGCGCCGCCCCCGCCGTACTGCATGATCGGCAACAGCGCGCTGTACTCGGTCCACCGCACCATGGCCTCGGCGGTGGGCCGGTTGCGTCGGAAGCCGCCGGTGTCGCTGGCGAAGAAGGGGTAGCCGGAGACCGACAGGCTGGTGCCGCCGCGGATCGCCGAGGGCAGCCCGCCCACCCGCAGCTCGCCGTCGTCGGGGTCGACGTCTTCGAACCGACTGAAGTCGCTGTCGAGGTCCCCCGGCCAGATGCAGTCGGTGACGGTGTGCCCCCCCAACACCCCGGCGCGGCCCAGCAGGAAGCCGCTGTGGTCCTCGTAGGCGTCCCCGTAGGCGCCGTGGAAGTACAGGGCGTAGCGGTGGTGCATTGTCCGCTCGTCTTCGCCGTTCGCGAAGGCGTAGGTGAAGCGGCTCTTGCCGTAGCCGAGCTGGGCGTCTTCGCCGTAGTCGAGCTTCCACCCTTCGATGCCCCGGGCGGCCGCCGCGCGCGCGCGCCCGTTCCAGGCGTCCATGGCGTCGGGATGGGTCAGATCCACCCAATCTCCGAAGTCGGAGAACAGGATGGGCGCGTCCACGAACCAGTCGTTGGCTTCGTAGGCTGCGTATTCTGGGTCGGCCTCCTCGAGGTAGGGCGTGGTCCAGGCCATCACCCGGAAGCCGTTGTCATGGAGCGTCTCCACCAGCCCGTCCCAGTCGGGGAACATCTCGGGGTTGGGCTGCATGGCGTTGTAGGTGGTCTGCCAGGGGTTGTCGACCCAGATGAGGCCGGTGGGGATGTGGTTGGCGCGGATGGCGGTCATGTCCGCGAGCACGTCGTCGGAGCCCGACACCTCGTTGCGCCATTGCATGGGCGCGTACGCCCAGGTGGGCGGGATCTCGGGCGCGCCGGT
>JAYVAS010000672.1:0-3038 GCA_043750895.1 Pseudomonadota bacterium | reverse complement strand
TTGATCAGGATGCCCTTCACGGCCGGGTCCCGGGTGATGATCTTGAAGGCCGCGGTGACCTTCGCCTGATCGGCACCGCCGCCGACGTCGAGGAAGTTGGCAGGCTCCTCGCCGTAGAACTTGATGATGTCCATCGTGGCCATCGCGAGACCGGCGCCGTTGACCAGGCAGCCGATGTTCCCGTCGAGCTTCACGTAGGAGAGGTTGTAACGACCGGCCTCGATCTCGGACGGATCCTCCTCGGCGAGGTCCCGCATCGCCTCCACCTCAGGATGACGGAAGAGAGCGTTCTCGTCGAACGTCATCTTCGCGTCGAGGGGCATGGTCTCGCCGTCCTCGGTGACGATGAGCGGGTTGATCTCCAACATCGAGCAGTCGGACTCGAGGTAGGTCCGGTACAAGCCCGTCACCAGCTTCACGAAGCTGGAGTTGGTCTTTCCGGTCATGCCGAGACGGAAGCCGAGGCGGCGGGCTTGCCAGGCGCCCAGACCGGCCACCGGATCGATCCACTCCTTCATGATCTTCTCGGGCGCGTGCACCGCGACCTCTTCGATCTCGGTTCCGCCCTCGGCCGACGCCATCACCAGGACCCGCGAGGTGGCCCGGTCCAGCAGGATGGCGAGGTAGATCTCCCGCGCGATGCGGCAGCCGGCCTCGACGTAGACCTGGCGGACCACGCTTCCGGCGGGGCCGGTCTGCTTGGTGACCAGGGTGGCGTTGAGCAGCGCCGTGGCGGCCGCGTGGACCTCCTCGCTGCTCTTGCAGATGCGGACGCCGCCCTTGCCGGGAAGGCCGGGCTCGCCGTGGGACGCCCGTTCGATCACGCTGGCGTCGACTTCGCCCACCAGCCGACCGAGGCCGCGGCCCCCCGCGTGCACCTGCGACTTGACGACCCACACCGCGCCGCCGAGGCGACGGGCGATGGCGACGGCATCATCGGGGGTGCGGGCGACGCCACCATCCAGGGTCTGAACACCGAAACGGCGAAGGATCTCCTTCGCCTGAAACTCGTGGATCTTCATGGGCCTCGGGGGGCGGGGCCGGCCCTCTATCCGGTCGGAGACCGGGCGCCACCGGCGCCGCGCCACGTCAGCGGATGGCGATCCCCTCGACGTCCAGCATCAGCTTTGTGGGCGCCTCGGTGACCGAAGCCGGGTCCTTGCCCGCGTCCTCGGCGTAGTGGCGCGCCTCCTCGATCGGCATCACGGCGCGGGTGTAGACGCCAGCGACCTCGGCTTCGTGGCCGCCGCACCCCTTCGGCAAGAAGATGGCGTACTCCTGATCCTTCACCATGAGGTCCACCGCCGGATCCGAGGTGGCGATGGTGTGCCAGCAGCCCTTCTTCTGGCACACCTCCTTGATGGTGCCCTTGACCTTCACCCGGGTGCCCGACGCCACGGTACCGGAGCGCAGCACATCCACCGCCATCGCCTCGCCCAGGTCAGCGGGGACGGTGCCGTAGACCGCCGCCGGGCAATCGGCGGAGGCGGGGGTGGAGGCGGAGGCGGCGTCGGGGGCCGCGGGAGCCGCGGGGGCCGCGGGGGCCGGAGCGGCTTCGGGGGCCGGTAGGGCCAGCCATCCGTTCTGGTCGGTGTACGGCCGGCCGCACGCAACGATCAACAGGGAGAAGAGCATCCGAGTCCTCGCGTGGGTCGGTGCATAACGCGGCGGCCGCACGACCATTCCCGGGGCCAGCCGCGCGTCGTGCGTCGGGATCGCCGCTCAAAACGAGAGACGGCGGGGTCGAACCCCGCCGCTTCCGGACGTGCGGCCGAAGCCCGCGACGCTACTTGGCCAGGCGGCGGACCGGCTGGTTTTCCTTGATGTACTTGCAGCGGTAGATGGCGACACCCTTGCCACCGCGGAGCACGAGCCGCTCGTCCACGATCTGGGCGGCGATGCCTGCGATCCGGGAGAAGCCGAACAGGATGGTGTAGTACTCGGGGTCGGTGAACCCCGACGCGTTCAGGAGGGTGCCGGAGATCGCGTCCACGTTGGGGTACGGGTTCGCGACCTTGGGATTCTCCTTCAGCACGCGCACCGCGACTTCGCGGAGGGCCTTGGCCGTCTTGAAGAGCGGGTCGTCCGGGCACAGCTTGTCGCCCAGGGCGTACTGCACGCGGGCGCGCGGATCCTCGGCGCGGAGCACGGCGTGTCCGAAGCCGAAGATGAGGCCGCCCGCCGCGAGCTCGGCGCGCACGAACGCCTCGATCTTCGCGTGGTCATCCGTGCCCACCTTCTTCACGAACTCGAGGCAGTCCTGGTTGGCCCGCCCGTGCCGGGGACCGTAGAGGCCCGCCATGGCGGCGACGTTCGACGAGTACACGTCCGCCAGGCCCGACGCGACCGCCTTGCCGACCAGCGTAGAGAGGTTGCCACCGCCGTGGTCGAGGTGGAGCACGTAGAAGATCCGGATCATCTCCTCGAGCTTCTTCGGGTCCCCGTTGGGCATGCCGAGCATGTGCACGAAGTTGCCGGCGAGCCCGAGCTCCGGACGGGACGCGATGGGCGCGCCCCAGCCTTCCCGGAGGCGGAAGATGTTGGCGAGCAGCTCGGGGCTGCGCGCGATCATGTTGAGGGAGTCTTCGACGTAGTTCCCCGTCTTCCCGGTCATGCCGAGGAAGCCGAGGCCCGCCATCAGCATCTCCATCGGATGGGCTTCCCGGGGCATCGCCGAGAGGAATCCGGTGAGGCGGGCGTCCACCGCGGCGCGGCCAGCGAGATTCGCCTTGAACGCGGCCAGCTCGGCGGCATCGGGCAGATGCTTGTAGAAGAGCAGGAAGACGGCCGCTTCGGGCTCGAGATGGGCGAGGTCTTCGACCGGGTAGCCCACGTAGTGGACCCCTTCGATGGGGTCCACGAACGAGGTACGGACGGTACCTACAGGAAAGCCGCGTAGCCCCGTGTCGAGGTGCTCTTCTTTGATCTCGAACAGGACCTGGTTTTCGGACATGCCGGATGACTCCAGAAAGGCCGTCCCATCTATCCGAACCGGGGCGGGGTGCCACCCAGATTACGCACGTCGCAACCGACCTTCG